>DASWRJ010000298.1:0-5391 GCA_036403255.1 Verrucomicrobiia bacterium | reverse complement strand
CAAAGCGGCCGCGCTCGGCATTGCGGCGCTTAAAAAAAGCGGTTACACCGTCAAGACGCTTCAAGAGTATCATTGATCTTGTCCAGAGCGGGAATTGCCCCGTTCCAGAGTTCCGGTTTAGCTCGCCAGTTCCTTACAATTACAGTAGCTTTTTTATATGGTTGCACTGCCGAAGCCCGACGTAATCCTCACCCACGAAAGTGATTTGGATGGGTTGGTTTCTGGCATTTTGCTCAGGCGCCTGGCCCGCAAAATTTTTGGAACAGACGTTCGCCTCGAAGCCTATCATTACAACAGCTGGCGCCAGCGTGAAATGCGTGAGAGTTCCGCCTGGGTCGCCGATCTTTCTTTCGAACCGCGCCTCGACCGCCCTAATTGGCTGATCATCGATCATCACGCGACTGAAGTAGTACCCAAAACCGCCGAGATCATCCATGACCTGACGAAATCCGCTGGGCTGTTGTGCTACGAACTTTGCCAGCAGCACGGGCTCGGCTCACCCGAATTGGACCGCCTGGTCCAATTGAACAATGTCGCTGATCTCTTTCTGGAAGAACATCCCGACTTCGTTCTCGCCAACGATTACGCAAATCTCGTCAAGGTTTACCAGTTCTGGAATTTGCACGCTCTGCTCGAAGGGCGAATCGAGTCCCTCCTGGATCATCCGCTTCTCGAGGTCATGGCCATCAAACGAAAAATCGAAGACCCACTCGGCTTCGAGTGGAGCCGGAAAAATGTCATTCAACTTACCTCGACAGTCGGTCTCGTTGATACGGTGGTTGGCAACAATAACCTCATCGTTCACCAACTGCTTGAAAGCGGCGCGACGACTTTTCCCGTGCTCATGACGCTTTACCGCCGGACCAATGGCGTAATCATTGCGAGTCTTCGCAGTCGCAATGGTGAAGCCCTCAAAGTGGCGGAGAAACTGCAAGGGGGCGGCCACGCGAACGCATCTGGCGCTACCTTGCCGCGCAGTGTTCGTTCCATTCCTGACGCCATTCAATATCTGCGCCGGACATTAAATCCCCAACCGGTCCATGATCTTCCGTTGAACGGCTTGCAAAGCTTGTTTGATTCCATCGAATCAAAATCGTAACCTTGGCGCGAATATGACGAATTCGCCTGTCGAACCCAAACCATCCACCGCTGCCCGTCTTGATGGCCGCCTCGGGAATGAACTGCGTCCCACGCGTTTTCAAAACGGCATTGCGCCTTATGCCACTGGCTCGACCCTGGTCGAATGCGGTCACACGCGCGTGATTTGCGGCATCACCATCGAAGAAATCGTTCCGCGCTGGATGAAAGAGCAGGGGGTAACAGGCGGCTGGTTGACCGCCGAGTATTCCATGCTTCCTTATTCCACCCTGCAACGTAAACAGCGCGATATTAATAAAGGCAAGCTCGACGGTCGTTCCCAGGAAATCCAGCGTCTTATCGGGCGCGCCATGCGGGCCGCCATTGATCTGGAAAAAATTGGGCCACGCACCATCTGGGTCGATTGCGATGTTTTGCAGGCCGACGGCGGCACTCGCACAGCGGCTATCACCGGCGCTTACGTCGCCCTTTGCCTCGCGGTTCGCAAGCTGACAGCCGAAGGCAAACTCAAGGAGAACCCTCTGCTCCACCCAGTCGCTGCGGTGAGTATTGGCATGGTTGCTGGCGAGCCGCTGTTGGATCTGTGCTACACTGAAGATGTCGCCGCTACCGTCGATCTTAATTTGGTCATGAATTCGAAGAATGAATTTATCGAGCTGCAAGGAACGGGCGAAGAGGCCACATTCAGCGAAACTCAATTGGCGCAATTGCTTGGGTTAGGCAAATTGGGCATCCAACAACTGCTTGCCGCCCAGCAAAAGGCACTGGCCTGATTTGAAAAGCCGCACATTTACAATCGGCGCCGCACGCGTCAGTTCGTGAGTAAGACCCCGCTGTTAAAAATTTCCGTCGAAAGCTCGCTTGAAGCCGAGGAGCCAATATTAGCGTTGCTCGAAACAATTTCAGGCGTGCCCGCCTCTTCGTACTACGATAACGAACTTGGGACGGCCACGGTTTCGGTTTATCTGGAAACGGCTTCTGATTGGTCGGCGACAAAGTTAAAGCAATTGGAAAAAGGCCTCCAAACTCTGAAGCGCTCAGGAGTTTCCTTAGGCACCGCAGCCATTAAAGTTTCAAAACTGCCTCGGGAAAATTGGGCTGAATCGTGGAAGAAACATTTTAAACCGCAACTCATCAGGAATAAACTTTGGGTCCGGCCCAGTTGGACTCCCAAGCGGCTGAAGCCGGGCCAATTTGAGATCGTTCTCGACCCGGGCCTTTCCTTTGGCACAGGACAGCATCCTACCACGCGGTTTTGTCTCGAGGAAGTCGTGCGCGAATTTCGAGCAAACACATCCCAATCTCCATCGTTTTTGGATTTGGGGACCGGCTCAGGCATTCTTGCGATTGCAGCCGCAAAACTTGGCTACCAATCCATTCTCGCCCTGGATTTCGATCCGGAAGCCATACGGGTGGCCCGCGACAATGCAAAAGCAAATCACGTCAGTCGAAAGATTCGAATTAAGCAGCAGGATTTGACATTGCTTCCGCAAATTTCGACCACGCAATACGATCTCATTTGCGCCAATTTGATTGACGAACTGCTCCTCTCACAAAAAGAGCGTATAATTAATCGCCTGAAATCGGGTGGCACACTGGTCTTGGCCGGAATTCTCCAGCGTCAGTTTAAGGCAGTCGAAAAAGCCTATTGCGCGGCTGGTTTGAAGCTCTGCCGAACTGCTTCTGAAAAGGAATGGCAGTCCGGTTCCTTTGAAAAACCGCTTTCCGGCCCTAAGTAAAGCAAAAAATAGCTTGAACTTTTTCTGAATTTTGGCATCTAATGGATAATGAACTGCATGTGGGTTAATGCAACCTCGCTGACCGACCCAGTTCTGTCTTCTCAAGGTTGGCATTATTCCCGCTACAGTTTTATTCAAAGAAAGGAACGTTTCAATATGGCAAAGACGTTGGACTTGATAACCGAAATAATTCGAAATCCCAAACATCCCTTCCGCAAAGCCGATGATCGCCCCGTCAAGGCGCAAAAACATCGGTACGAGCGCCGAAAAGTAAAGGAATTCATTCGGATTGGAGATTGGGTCCAAAGTAATACTGCTTAATACCATCTGATAAAATCTGACTTTAAGCCACGCTCGAAAGGCGTGGCTTTATTTTTTCGCAGTGTCACTTTTTGAGCAATTAGGCCAAGCCGGACACATCTCTACCGCTCCAAAATTTAGACACTTAAATTTTTTATGACTGGCATCGCGGGCAAATCCCGAAAAACTCCAAACGATGAGTCACAGCTTTAAACCCGTTCCGAACCGCGATTTTTTGTTCGAGTTCCGTCGGGAAACATTCCTCGATCTCCACCACATCCGAGCATCTCGTGCAGACCAGATGATGGTGATGCCCATCATCGCCTTCGGCCAGGAGTTCGAAGCGCGCACCCGCCTCGCCGAAATCGAATCTTTTGACAATGCCCATGTTCTCTAACATGTGCATCGACCTATAAACTGTCGCTAAATCGCAATCACGCGCCGGCAAAGAGGCAAAAATCTCTTTTATGCTCATCGGCCCGCCACATTCCCGCAAAATCGCAAGAATGGCCTGGCGGGGGCCTGTCACTCTCCGCATTTTGCGGCGGAGCCGTTCGGTAAGCTCCGGCAACTCTGGGGAGTGGTGCCTGTTGTGATTTTTCATAACTTCACAATCGCGAGTTTCTGGCGCAAGCCGCTCCAGGCCAGCGAAACAATAAAAAGCATAATGCAGGCAAGCACAATTGCGGGACCACACGGCACATCCAGGTAATAGGTGCCGATGATGCCCGCTAGGCCGCCGGCAAGTCCAATAACGGTGCTCAACACAATATGCTGGCGCAAATTGCGGCTCAGGTTGCGTGCGGCCGCTGGTGGAATAACCAAAAGCGATGTCACTAATACAATCCCCAGGAGCCGAATCGTGATTGCCACCGTCAATGTCATGCCGATCACAAAATAGTAGTTCAAGGCTCGCACGCGCACTCCACTTACATGCGCTAGTTCCTCATGCACGGTGGCCAAGCTGATCGCATTTAAGCGGAGTAATAAGGCGGTGCAGATTGCCGTCACGAGCACCAGCGCTTCCCAAACTTCGCTCCAGCCGATCGCCAGAATATCGCCGAACAAATACCGCTGGATGTCTCCAGGTCGGCTGTGCATCAGGCTCAAAATGGTGATGCCAATGGCCACCGAACCGGAGAGAAGCAACGCCATGATCGTGTCAGTCAGCAATTCCGTATTCTCCTTCAGCCAAAGGACTCCGCATGCGATCAGCAGGCTGACTATCAAAATCGGCGCAGTCACATTGGCTAACCCGAGCCAAATTCCGATTGCCACACCGGCTAAAGCGCCATGCGAAACAGTGTCACTGAAGAATGCCATTCGGCGCGCCGTCGCATACACTCCCAACATCGCGCAGACTGGCGTCAGGAACACCGTCGCCAGCAACGCCCGCAGCATGTATGGCTCAGTGAGAATGGTCATGGTGATGGTGGTAAGGTGAGACGTGGATTCCGTAAGCTTGTTTGAGGGATTCCTCATTCATGACCTGCTCGGGCGGACCCTCGCAGCAAATCACACCATTCAACGCATAAACCCAGGATGCATGGCTATAAACCATTGAGAGATCGTGCGAAACCAAAACTACCGTCAAATGATGCCGCGCTTGAACTTCCGCAATCAAATCGTAGAACGTGAGTTCGCCCGGGGTATCCACTCCCGCGGTCGGTTCATCCAGCAGCAGCAGCTCGGGCTTGCGCAGCAGACTGAAGGCGATCATAACGCGTTGCATTTGTCCTCCTGACAATTGCGCGAGCGGACGATCCAGCAGACTTTCCACTCCAATCTCCGCCATCGCCTCCCGAAGTTGCTGATCGATTTTTTTGTGCGATTGCCAAAACCAGGAGCTTGTCTCTTTCAGCCGCATAGCCAGAAACTCGCGAACACTCACGATGAAACTGCGTTCCAGGTTCAGCCGCTGCGGGACATAGCCAACTTGGTTCAATACGCTGTTGATTGATCTCTTTCCAAAAAGCTGGATGTCTCCCGCAGCGATTTTCTGCAACCCCAGGATCGCGCGGAGCAAAGTCGTTTTGCCGGATCCGTTTGGCCCAATCAAAGCCACTAGCGCGCCTCGAGGAACGTCGAGATTCACACCGCGCAAGACGGAGACCCCGCCAAGCGTGACGTGCACGTTGCGCACCGAAATTATCGGCGGCTCACTTGGATGCGGTTGCTTTTGTTCCATGAGCCAATAGTTTTTCCAGCACAGCCAAATTGCGGCGCATGCCTTTTTCGTACGCATCAGGGACCG
>DASWRJ010000297.1:0-3574 GCA_036403255.1 Verrucomicrobiia bacterium | reverse complement strand
TGCTCGTAAGCTGCGCACGCCTGTGGCCAGGCAATTCACGGCTGATGACTAAGACCGAAAAACTTTTGCGCGAGCTTATTGCCCTGCCGAGCGTCAACCCGGCTTTTCTACCGGCGCAGGATCCGCATGCCGGAGAGCGTTTGGTGGCAGACTTCCTGGCGGTGAGCGCGGCGAGAGCGGGCCTGGATTTGGAAATTCAGCGCGTCGCGACTGACCGCTCGAATGTGCTGGCAGCGCTTTCTCCAAAAGGGAAGGCACGACAGCGCATCCTGCTCGCGCCACACATGGATACGGTTGGAGGAACGGAAATCCCCGGCAAGCTTTTTACACCGAAACTGCGCTCCGGCAAATTGTATGGCCGCGGAGCTTGCGATACAAAAGGGAGCGTAGCCGCCATGCTCTCGGCGCTGATGGAATTGGCTAACTTGAAATCGCGCCCGCGCGAAACCGAGATTGTCTTCGCGGGTCTTGTGGATGAGGAGTGCAATCAAACCGGTTCGCGAACACTCGGCGCGAGCGGTTTCAAGGCTGATCTCGCCATCGTAGGTGAACCCACCATGTGTGAAGTGGTCACAGCGCATAAGGGCGTGCTCTGGATTCGACTTCTCACTCACGGCAAATCGGCGCATGGAGCGCGGCCGGAGCTTGGCCGCAATGCCGTGCATGAAATGGCGCGCGTGGTGGAAACGCTGGAAACGGATTACGCCCGGCAGCTTCGTCGCAAATCGCATCCATTGCTCGGGCAAGCCACTGTGAACGTCGGCTCGATTCGCGGAGGCAAACAGCCGAATATCGTTCCAGCCGAATGCATTATCTCAGTCGATCGGCGCACCTTGCCGGGCGAAAAAATTGCCGCGGTCATTCAGGAGATGAAAACTTTGCTGAATGCCAAGGGGCTGAAAATCGAGTTTCAAAGAATCCAACCATTCCCATGTTACTCGTTGGAGACGGACGACCGCGCGCCGCTGGTGCAGAAATTTCTACAGGTGACCGGTCAAAAGCGTGGCACAGGGGTGGATTATTTTAGCGATGCGGGTGTGCTCGCGGAATACGGCATTCCGAGCGTGCTCTTTGGCCCTGGCAATATCGCGCAAGCGCATACGCCGGATGAATGGATCGCGCTCAGCCAATTGGAAAAGGCCAAAAACCTGCTCCTTCAGTTCCTGCAAACTTTGCCATGAGCAAATTAACTTTTTTTCGACAGAGCGGCTGGCTGGTGATTGCGACCGGGCTCGGCGGAATTTTCTTTCTCGCGGTACACAAGCCCGCCTCGAAAATGCCGGTGGAAGAGTACGGTTTGTTTACGACTTTGCTGCAGGTGCTGAACCAAATGTCCATTCCAGCGGTTGGTTTGCAAACGATCTTCCTGCAACAAACAGCGAAAGGTGAGAGCGCCGAAGATCGGCGACAACTCGCCGGGGCTGTGCGCTCGGTGCTGAAGGGCACGTTTGTCCTATGGGTGATCTGCGCGGCGATTGTTCTCTTTTTTCAGGCGCACATCGTCAGGGTTTACGACATTAAGAATCCGCTCGCGCTTTGGGCTACGATTGGCCTCGGGCTGACCTCGCTTTGGACACCGGTCATGTCGGGCATGTTGCAGGGGCGCCAGGATTTTATCTGGCTGGGCATCAACAATATACTCCCGGCAATTACACGGCTGCTTTTTATTATTATTATCGTGCAATTGCTGCATTGCGAAGCCGCGGGCGCAACGGTGGCAGTGCTCATTAGCTCGGTCATGGCGATGCTGCTGGGAGCGTGGAAAACCTATGACCTGTGGAGCGGTGAACCGGCCCCATTTTTCTGGAAGCCATGGCTTTTGCGCGTGCTGCCGCTGACCTTGGGCATGGGCGCCTCAACGCTCATGTTCACATTCGACATGATCGCGGTGCGCCGTTTTCTCCCGGAAGGCTCGGGCCTCTACGGCGCGGCGGGCATGATTGGCCGCGCGCTAATGTTTTTGGTGGCGCCGATGACGACGGTGATGTTCCCGAAAATCGTCCAGGCGGCCGCGCGCGCGGAGAGGAGCGATGTGCTGGCCCAGGCGCTCGGCGCTACGGCGCTGCTGGCAAGTGGAGCGGCGCTTTTCTGCACCTTCTTTGGCGAGGTGCCGTTGCGGGTCGTGCAGGGGGCGAAATTCATCGGGGCCGCACCGCTCATCCCATGGTTTACGTGGTGCATGCTGCCACTCACGCTCTCCAATGTGCTGGTGAATAATCTCATGGCACGCGAGCGTTACGCAGTGGTGCCGTGGCTGGTGGTGGTAGCAGTGGGATATTGCAGCACGCTTTGGTTTGCTTTGCGCTACCAGTGGTTCGCGCCGACGCATTTGCACGTCATTCAAACGCTTGGAATTTTCGCCAGCTTATTTCTTCTGATATGCGCCTGGTTTACCTGGAAACGCCCGGCGGCTAAGACCGTGCCCGCCTCAGCGGCATAGCTCGGCGGCTTTTACTTCAGTCAGATTGCGCGCGGCCCAGGTCGGTTTGTGTTGCTCGAGAGTGCCGAGATCGAACTTGCCGGTCGCAACGGCGAGCACCCTGGCTTCAATGGCATTCGCGCAGGCAACATCGAGCGGCGTATCGCCAATGACTAATATCTCTTCGCCTTTCAATTTGCGTTTCAATATTTGCGACGCGCGATCGCGCGCAATCCGGGCGATGTGGTTGCGCTCTTCGTGGTCGTCACCGAAGCCGCCCATCTCGAAATGGTGCCAGAGATTGAAATGGCTGAGCTTTATTTGCGCGCCGAGCCGAATGTTTCCAGTCAGCAAACCGCAGAGCGGCGGTTGCTCGAGGTCGCGCAAATCGCGCAGCCATTCAAAGACACCGGGGAGCACCTGCCCTTTTAATTGGACGAGGAGATGGTCGAGCCAAAAAACGTAGCTCTCGAAAAAGCGCTGAAAGTTCTGCGGGCTCGGCTCGAATTGATGACGCGTAAAAAATTCGCGGACAATCGACGGATCCGTGCGCCCGGCAAATTGCAATCCTTCGGTGCCGTTGGGCACATTAAAGGCGCTGGCGCAGACGCGCGCGAAGGCTTTTTCGCCCGCGCCACCCGAGGCGATGAGCGTGCCATCAATATCAAATAATACGACTCGAACCATAACGAGAGCCGGCAACGATACGTGAAGACGGGGCTCAAAGCAATCTTTGCGAATGGCGACAGGCGATGGAATTTTGTGGGGAATGCAGACTAAGGCAGGCGAAGAGAAAGCAATGGGGAACGGCCTAAAAGCCCTTTAGGCGGCCTGTTGTTCTTCGGAGGCTACTTCTGTGTTCGTCAGTTTATCGAGCAGCGCGGCGGCCTCGGCGTGATTCTGGCGGGCGGCCATGCGGAGCCAGCGAAGTCCCTGGGCGAGATCCCCGTGGCCGGTTGGGGCGAGCGCGAAGTATTCACCCAAAGAAAATTGTGCTTCGGCGTTCCCCATGTCGGCTGCTTTGCGAAACCAGACGTTTGCTTCTGTCTCGTTTCGAGGCATGTCGATCCCATTTTTATACTTTTGGCCGAGGTGAAGCTGAGCCGGCACGTAGCCATTATAGGCGGCGCCGCGGAGGAGTTGCAGTGCTTTATG
>DASWRJ010000296.1:0-14642 GCA_036403255.1 Verrucomicrobiia bacterium | reverse complement strand
AATGGCCACCGAGAAAACGGCGGAAGGCATTCGAAATTTCAACGCGGATGCGCTGAAGCTGGAGAAGTTGGTCGTGGAAAAGCTTTAATCGCTGCCAGACTCGCTAGGAAACAAGTTAATCCCACGAAAAGGAAGGCTCCTTAAGCTTATCGAGGAGCCTGGCGTCGGCGGCGGGAAAAATGTAATCGCCCAATTCAGTCCGCGTGACCCAACGGAAATCCGGGCAACCGATTTTCTGCGGCTCGTTGGCCAGCCAGCGGCAGCGGAAGAATTGTAGCAGCACACTTTTCTCAGGATACACATGGGCAATCGTATCAATCAGCTCGTTGACCTCGACTTGGATGTTAAGCTCCTCAAGTAACTCGCGTCTCAAGCAATCCTCGAAGGACTCGCCTGCTTTACGTTTGCCGCCAGGAAATTCCCAGAGTCCGCCAAGGTGAGCATCCGCAAAGCGCTGGGTAATGAGGAGCTTCCCGCCGCGAAATACAAGTCCGGCTGAAACTTCAATTTGGGGCGGCGAAGACATTTCAGCGGCAAGGTTGGTCCCAGCGGTTCGGCCGCAGTATTAACTCGAAGGCCGGCCGATGCTTTTGTATATGAAGCCGAGCTTTTCCATTTCCTCTTTGTCGAACAAATTGCGTCCGTCGAACATGATTGGATGCGTAAGCGCGCGGCGAGCTTTCTCTAAATCCAGCTTTTTGAATTCAGGCCATTCAGTGGCGACGACCAGGGCATCGCAGCCTTCGGCGACATCATTCATGTTCTCGACAAAAGTAACATCCTTGAGCACGCCTCGGGCCTTCTGCATGGCGCGAGGATCATGAACGCGAAGTTTTGCGCCTTCTTTTTGTAAATGCTGGCAGAGGTCAATCGCTGGAGACAGGCGAACGTCATCGGTATTTTGTTTGAAGGCCAGTCCGAGCACGCCAATGGTCTTGTCTTTCAAGACCCAAAGCGTATCGACTATTTTTTTCACGAAGCGCTCCATCTGCTGGGTATTGATGGACTGCACCTCTTTCAGGAGCCGAAAATCGTAGCCGATCTGCTCGGAGATTTTGATGAATGCGCTCAGGTCTTTCGGAAAGCAACTGCCGCCAAAACCAAGGCTTGCATCGAGGAAACGCCGGCCAATGCGCGAGTCCATGCCCATGCCATTGGCAACCTCCTGCACGTTCGCTCCTGTGGCCTCGCAGATGACAGAGATGGCGTTGATATAGGAAATCTTAAGCGCAAGAAATGAGTTGGCCGCGTGCTTGATGAGCTCAGCCGAATTAATATCTGTGACAATGATGGGCGCTTTATAAGGCTCGTAGATGCTTTTCATGGCCGCAACTGGCCGGGGCGAGCGCACGCCAATCACCACCCGGTCCGGGTGCATGAAATCTTCAACGGCAAACCCTTCGCGGAGGAATTCAGGATTACTGACGACATCGAATTCCACTTGGGCCTTGCAATAGCGCTTAATCGTTTCGGCCACTTTATCGCCCGTGCGCACAGGCACCGTGCTTTTGTCCACCACGATTTTGTAGCTGGTCATGTTTTGGGCGATCTCGCGCGATACGCCCTCCATGAAGCTGAGATCAACCGAGCCGTCTTCCAGCGGTGGAGTAGGGACAGCTATGAAAACAACATCGGACTTGGCAACGCCTTCCGGCGTGGAGGTGGTAAAGGTGAGACGGCCAGCGGCGACATTGGCTTTGACGAGTTCATCGAGCCCAGGCTCATAAATCGGCATCTTGCCAGCCTGCAGTGTTTTGACCTTTTCCGCGTCTTTATCCACGCAGATCACCTGGTGACCGACTTCGGCAAAACAGGTGCCCGTAACAAGCCCCACATAGCCTGTGCCTATAACGGTGAGTTTCATGAAGCTAATACCCGCGGGAGAAACTGAGCCATGCAACCATAGCGGGATCGGCCATAATGACTATCCATTGGCCGGCTTACCTTCGTCTGGAAGAAGATAACGTCCATAAATAAGTCCTGCCATCAAGCCGCCCAGCATGGGGCCAGCCCAATAAACCCATTGATTCGCCCAATGGCCGCTAGCCAGGGCCGGGCCGAAAGTGCGCGCTGGGTTCATGGCTGCTCCAGTGAAAGGTCCTCCAAAAAGAATATCGAGAGCCACAGTCAAGCCGATGGCCAGACCCCCAATTTTAGGTGCGCGCGGGTCCACCGCCGTGCCATAAACCACGAACACGAGGAAAAAGGTGAGAATGGCCTCGATGAGCACGCCCTGCAGCGCAGTCACACCAGTAGGCGCCAGGTCTGGCGTGCCATTGGCAACAATGGTTGATGCGAGAGAGGCCTTCGTATTTGGGTCCATCTGGTTGGAAAAGAGAAACAGCAAAATGTAGGCAGCGACGGAGGCCCCGGCCAATTGCGCTATCCAATATGCTATGCTCTTGCCCAAATCAATTTTTCCGCCGATGAGCAACCCAAAGGTAACCGCTGGGTTCAAATGACCGCCGGAGATCCCTCCCGTGGCTGAGACCATCACTGCAATGGTGAGGCCGTGTGCTAAGGCAATGGCCAGCAATCCTTCTTTATGATAAATGGCGCCGACCCCGACAAAGATCAGCGCAAATGTACCGATGAACTCAGCGACGCATTGTCTGCCAAGGCAAGGTTTCATACGTGATTAGGGCTTGGGTGGAGTGGCCGGAGCAGTGGCTTTCGGAGTATTCGCCGGATTTGCGGCCGGTGGAACTTGTATGCTGATGTTCGTCATCCCGCGCATTGCCGCATTGGTCGCTGCGTTCAACGCGTTGCTGATAGCTGTAGCCGATCGATTGGTGATCATTGTAATCTTCGGCTGAGTGGTGGGATTCATGGAAGTAGTGGCCGTAGGAGCGGGCGCGTTGGTTTTCGCGAATTGCGGATACTTCTCGAGCAAATCTTCTCGCTTCATTCCAGCCTGCGAGCCCAGGGCACTATACGGATTGGCATTGGCGAGTTCATCGTAAAGCTTGTAAGCATCCTCGGGGCGGTTCTGGCCTTCGTAAAGGCGGGCCAGTGCTAGTTTGGATTCATCGGCAACATTGTCGTTGGCGTAGCGCTTTCGCACTTCCTCATATTTGGATATGGCTTCGGGAGTTTTCTTTTGGGCGTCAAGACAAGCAGCGACCCCAAATGCGGCCTGTGGAATCCAGGGGGTGTCAGGATATTCTTTGGCGTATTCTTCAAATCGTTGCTGGGCAGCAGTATAATTGCCTTCCAGGAATAAGGTACTGGCGCTGGCCAGGAGCGCACGTGCGGCAGCTTTAGTGCCCGAATACTCTTTGGAGAGTTTCAGCAGGTTATCAGCGGTGCCTGCAGCAATCGGCTGGGTTGGATTTACGGGCACGCCCACTTTTGTAAGCTCTTCACTCGCCCGCTCTTCCCGGTTAGTCATGCTCACGGCGACCAGGGAAATAATCACCCCCAGAACAGCAGCCACCCCCAACCCGATGAGGACCCGCTTTTTATTAGTCTCTAGCCAGCCTAATAAATCAAAAATGAATGTCGATTGTTTCGAGGACTCAGAATCCATATAAATAATTAAGGGGGCAAATGTTCAGGCCAGAGACCAAAAACGCAAGCGCTAAGTTCCAAAAGAAATCGCCACCTGCCCAATTTCTATAGGAATCGGCGCTTGACCAATATGCCTGAAGCGGGATATTTTGGGCGAAATTATGGTAGTAAATCGGCAAGTAGCCAGGCTGGTAGCGGTCCTCGTAGGGGGCCCGGCTGTGGGCGCTTGTCGAAAATAAACGAGTTTTCGACAAAAACCCACGGCTGGCAACGGTCGTGGGTTTTTTCTTTACCCGCGATTGCCAGTTAACGCTTAGAAAATATGCAAAAACCTGCTGAAATAAAAAAAGCAACTGCGACAACCAGTCACCCTGAGCGTGCCGAAGTAGGACCGGTCATGTTTGGGCGGGATATCTTTGTCGAAGCACTGGAGCGCGAAGGTGTCGAGGTCATTTTTGCCTATCCTGGCGGCGCGAGCATGGAAATTCATCAGTCGCTCACGAAATCGAAGATTCGAACCATTCTGCCGCGCCATGAGCAGGGCGGCAGTTTCGCAGCCGAGGGGTATGCGCGTTCTACCGGAAGAGCCGGCGTATGCATGGCCACAAGCGGCCCAGGCGCCACGAATCTGGCGACAGCCATTGCAGACGCCTACATGGATTCTTGTCCGCTGGTGGCGATTACAGGACAGGTCAACCAGAACATGATCGGGCGCGGCGCCTTCCAGGAAACAGACATGATTGGCCTGACCTTGCCCATCGTGAAACATTCCTATCTCGTCACCGACATCAACGACATTCCACGCATTGTGAAGGAAGCATTTTACATTGCCCAGACTGGGCGTCCTGGACCGGTCGTAATCGATTTGCCGAAAAACGTGCAGCAGGCCAAAACACAACCGCGCTGGCCGACGCTCGATGAAGTGAAAGCCGGCTTGCGGGGCTACACCGCCGAGCGACATGCCGATGAATTGGCCCTGAACGAGATCATGGGCCTGCTCGAAAAGGCCGAGCGCCCAGTGCTCTATTGCGGCGGCGGAATAATCACCAGTGGCGCGGCGGAGGAACTGAAAAAATTTGCGGAAGCGACCGGAATTCCGGTGACCACTACGTTAATGGGCATTGGCGGATTTCCCGAGCAACATCCCCTCTCCTTGCGCTGGCTGGGCATGCATGGGGCGGCCTATGCAAATTGGGCCGTGAATGGTGAATACAAGCAGCGCAAGGATCCTGCCGAGCCCATGGTCAAGATTCACGATGGAGCGGATTTGTTGCTGGCCTTTGGCGTTCGGTTTGATGACCGCGTGACGGGTAAATTTGAAGAGTTCTGTAAATACGGAACGATTGTTCACATCGATATCGATGCTTCTGAGTTGAACAAGAACAAACGGGCGCATTTGGCCGTCGTTGGTGATATCAAAGATGCTTTGCGCCGATTGAATGGGTTTTTGTCCAAACGCCCTCTTTCCAGGAACTTCACCCCCTGGCATGAACGAATCGCGGAGTGGAAACAACGCGCGCCATTCATGTACGGGGTCACCCAGGAAATCGCCAATAGCGATCACATGAAGGACCACATGAAAGGCCATGAAGATCAGGTGATCCTGCCACAGATGGCCATTGATATCCTGTGGGAATTGAGCGGGGGCGACGCTTACATCACCACTGGCGTGGGCCAGCACCAGATGTGGGCGGGGCAATGGTATCGCTACAAGTTTCCGAGGCAATTTATCACTAGCGCCGGGTTAGGCGCGATGGGCTTTGGCTTTCCCGCTGCCCTGGGCGTGAAAGTGGCGCATCCGGACAAACAGGTGATCGATATTGATGGCGATGGTTCGTTCCTGATGAATATTCAGGAGCTGGCCACGGCGCACGTTGAAAAAATCGCGGCCAAAGCAATGATCTTAAATAATCAGCACCTTGGAATGGTCGTGCAGTGGGAGGACAATTTTTACGCTGGGAACCGCGGGCACACCTACCTAGGCAATCCTGACGACCGCAGTCAGATTTATCCGGATTACGTGCGCGTCTGCACAAGCTTCAATGTCCCGTGCGAGCGAGTAGTGTACAAACGCGATTTGCGGGCAGCCATCCAGCGGTTACTCGATGCTAAAACAGCTTATGTGCTGGATGTGGTCACACCTTACGCTGAACATGTGCTGCCATTTATTCCGGCGGGCCGGACAGTCGCGGATATGATCTGGAAGCACGAGAAATAGGCCACACGAATAACTAGGGGAAATGGATTTTTCAGCTTTTTCTGAACAATACTATCCGATTTGAATTGGTCCCCTTGCTGTTGTTGTCCACGCCCCAGCAATTAGCTGTTTTGGTGAATTCCTGGTCATTGATGAGCACTAGAACGGGCTCCAGCCCGGCGGCTATCCCGCACGGCAGCACAATCTCCTCCAGTTTCAATTTTCCTTTATGCACTTCGCCGACTTCAAAGGCAACATGCCCGCCTGGCGCGACCACCCGCGCGAGTTCACGGAAAACGGCCGCCATTGCTTCCTGCCATTGATCAGTGCGGCGCGGCGTGGTGATTTCAATTGATTTGGCATCAAGGCCGAGGAACCAGCAGCGCAGCCAATTGTCGCCTGCGTAATCAACAATATTGAGGAAAGGCGGCGAAGTGACGACCAGTCGCACGGACTGCGATTTAATTTCCGGAGTTGCGGAACAAGCGCGAGTGAGCAACAACGCTTGCCGGGAAATTTGCTGCAGTCCCTGGCAAATCGGCGCATGGCAATCCCCCAAAAGTTGTTTCGATTTTTTTAGGATGATGGCCGGCACGTTTCGCTTTGGCGGAGTCTGCTTGCGGCGCTCATTTATTTTTTTTTGCGAAACAACTGAGACCGCCTGGTTCGGTGGCAGCGTATAAACGGAGAAAAAGCCGCACGAATGGCCTGTTAAACGATTCAGGGCAACCATGCAAATCCAATCGTCCACATTATCCCCCGCCCCGGTGCTGCGGCGCTCGATCAAATAATTCTTGAGCGCAATGATTTGCCGCAGCGTGTCAGGATGATAAAATACCAGCAAATCGTCGGGAATCTCGCCCGAGTAGTTGAAATCAATTTTGTCCAGGCGTTGGGAAACGTCATTGAGCACAGGCGGGGACAGGCGCGGACGAACCAACACACTGCTCAGCGGATTAATATCGCAGCCTAAAGGAACCCGGCCGAGCAATGCCGCTTCGATCAGAGTTGTCCCCCGGCCCATGAACGGATCGTAAACGTGGTCGCCTGGTTGCGTCAGTCGTTCGATAAAGAACCGTGGTAGTTGCGGCTTAAAACAGGCGCGATAGGAAACTTCGTGCAGACTGGAAGCCGCCCGCTGCTTCGAGGTCCAGAACTCGTTGATAAATGTCGGTACAGAAACAATCTTTTCTGCAAATGCGCTCGGTTGCAGAGACGAATTCGGCTTTACTTTGTTGCCCCGTTTTTTCAATGGCACTTCCGAAATTCTAGCAATTTGCGGGAGCGCGACATTGGTCACTATTTGGCGAGTAGCTGTGCCGAATTCTTTGAAGTCAGCCAATTCCTGGAGCAAATCCTTCTGTGGCATGACCGCACGCCTCGGTTCAGAACGCCAAACCAAAGGAAGTTCATTCATCCTCGAACTGGAATCTGAAACAAAGGCTCTGCGCATGCGCAAAGCATAAAGCAAACGCGGCCCATTCAGCAACAAACACAACAAAAAAGCGCCGGAATAATTTCCGGCGCTTTGCGCGACTGCTTTTCTTAAGAGTTTTACGCCACCGCCAATTCAGGTTCTTCTTCCGTGACGTTTTGGTTGCGATATTCTTTTAACTTGTTGCGCAAGGTGCGAATGCTGATGCCCAGCGTTTCGGCGGTGCGTGTGCGGCTGCCGTCGCATTGCTCAAGCACATAGAGTATGTGCCTGCGCTCAATCTCATCGAGCGGCTCCAAAACGACTGCTGTGCCATTGGCCGAACTTGGGGCCCCCTGCCCCGTTGCGCCCTGTGCCAGACAAAGGTGCCGCGGCTCGATAATCCCATCTGCCCCACAAAGGAGCGAGGCGCGGCTCACCACCGAATTCAGCTCGGCCAGGTTTCCCGGCCATGCATAATCCTGTAAAGCCGTGACAGATGCGGCGGCGATGTCGCCTCCGCGCTGACCAATCCGTCGGACCTGGCGCTGGCGATAGAGTTCAGCCAATTGCGGAATGTCTTCGCGGCGCTCGCGCAAAGCCGGGAGCTCGATTGGCATAATATTTAAAGCGTAGAGCAAGCCTTCCATGAATTCGCCGCGTTTGACGCCTTTTTCGAGCGAGACTTCGGTAGTGACGATGATGCGAACGTCGAGTTGAATCGTGCGTCCGCCGGAAAGGATTTGCCGATCTTGAATGACTTTCAGGAGCTTCTCCTGAAGAGGAACAGGTAACGCTGAAACCGATTCGAGGAGCAGCGTGCCTTCATGGGCCAATTCGAGCGCTCCGCTGGAAAAACCTGTTTCATTATAACCCCCGAAGAGGCGCAAATGCAGTTCATGCTCCGCGATCGCGGCACAATCAAAGTGGAGAAACGGGCGCTGCCCGCGGGGACCCTGGCGCCAGATGGCCTCGGCAACTTCAGCTTGCCCCGCGCCGGCCGGGCCTTGCACCAGCACCGTGGCGCTCGAAGGAGCGACTTTGCGAATCGTGCGGCGAAGCTGCTCGACGGCAGGACTCTTGCCCACGAGGGCGGATGGAGTGCCGCTGTTCGCACCCGTAAATTGGGCCGCTCGATTCAAGACCACGGCTTTTTCTGCTTTTTGCAAAACCAGGGAGATCTCCTCTTTTGAAAGTCGCGAATAGTCCCAGGCGCCTTTGGCCAGACAGGCGGCGGCGTCTTCGTAACGGTCCGCGAGGACGATCGTCAATGGTTTGGCAGGAGCCAGTTGAACATCTTCGAGGAACGATTCCAATGAACCATCCGGCAGCTTGCATCCCGCCAGGAGCAAATCAAAGCGCTCCTTCGCGAGTAAATCACGAGCGGCGGCCAGTGTGCTGGCACGCGTGACCGAGTATTGGTCGCGCTGCAGCGCTTCGCAGATGGTTGCGGTTTCGTCCTGTCCCAGTATTAGAATCCGGTCGATAGCCATAATTTCTGGCTAAAGAAAAGCAAATCACTTGCCGATATTCCGCCGGTACAAATCCGCGACGAAATGTGGCCGCTGTTGCTGGGTCGAAGGGAGCATTTGGGGCGGCAGAAGTCCCCTGCGCAGAAGGAGTTGCTCGTTTTCGCGATCGAGGAGAAGAATTTTATTACTTATTTCCTGACTGGCCCGAATAAGCGCATTCACCTCCGGAAAATTTTGCCTCTGCACTGGGTCCAGGCGGTGCCATTCTTGCCGGTTTGCTCTTAAATTCACCAATGAATGCTCTAATTCAGGCAGGAGAGCTTTGCGCCCGGCGTCGAACTCGATTCTTGATCCATTCCCGGAGGAGTTTAGCGCCTGATTCTCGCGCTGCACTAAATCCAACAGCTTTTGGGCAAGCGACAAATGGGCTCGGAGATTGGCGGAGAGCTCGGCAATATTCATTGCGCGGCCGAGGCGCTATGGGAAGAGGCAGGCAAGTTGGCGGCTTGTTTCGAGGCAGGCTGCTCGAGTTGGGTTTGCCACTTTATAAAATCAATGCGCCATTGGGCCATATCGCAAACCATTTGTAAGCCCGGATCGGCTTTGGACGCGAGTTCTTTTTGGCGACCTATAATGCTCGTGTAAATCTGACCCGCTTTTCCCGGCTGCTGCAAACGCTCATAAATGAGCCCGATCTGATACTGCACGGGCAATTGCCATTCCAATGTTGAATTCAGAGCTGCGAGCTTAGTGTAAATCTGCAGCGCCGAAACGAAATCACCTTCCTGGTAGAGCTGATTTCCAATCTCGTTCCCGGCGCGTTGCTGCCAGTAAGACCAGTTCTTGGCATTTTCTGGAGATGCATTCTGCTGGGACTCCAGCAAACGAAACACTTGCTCCAGCGCGGCATCTTTTTGTCCCGATTTTTTATAGGCTTCAGCCAGAAAAAATCTTACCTCAGGAATATCAGCCGAGTTCGTATATTGTTGGATAAAGGTTTTTCCTTCAACCAGTACTTCCAACCCACGGTGCAGAGCATGCAAAGAACGGATCAATTTAAAGTGAATGTTGCTTTTATTCAAACCATCGCCCGGCAGCTTGAGCAAGCGCGAATAGAATTCGGCTGCCTCTTCGAATTTTCCTTGGAGATAATGCGTCTCCGCGATTTCAGACTGCGCTTGCAGTACTACCCGTTGATAGTAATCCAAATTCCCAAACTTCAGTTTGAGCGAGCCTGTCATGACAGCGTAAAATTTGGATAAAGCTAGATCCGGCGCCCCCATCTCCCGATAGAGCAGGCCCTGCCGCAAAAGGATTTCAGGCATATTGCCGTCCGTGGGATACCGCCTGAGATATTGAGCAAAAAGCTGTTGTGCCTTCGACCATTGTTTGCTCCCTTCGTAGAGCATGGCTAATTCAAGCAGCGAAGCACGTTTGAGATCTTCAGAGGCTTCGCCGTCCAGAATGCCAACAAAACAGCGCGTCGCCGCCTCTACATTATGCTGCCGAGCGTAGAGCCGCGCCTGCTGATAAAGCTGAGTTTGCTGTCTATCTTCTGCACTTTTCGGATCCAGGTTTAGGGGCGCGGACAGAATACCATTCGCTGTCAGTTGGTCCGGCGCGACGAGGACGGGTCTGGCCAATGGTTCCGGCTCGCTGGCATGGCTCTCAGTTACATGGCTTTTAACATTTGGTGCCCCACTTTTTTCGGAGCCTATGTCCGTTGGCAAGCTCAAAGCGCGGCCATGGACGAGGATAATAGCGCTTACCGACAGCAGACCCATCCTCACTCCGTGAACCAATCCTCCTGTTGTGAAACGCCTTTCCATAGGAACCTGCCTCAAGGGCTAATCAACCCGGCTTTGCTTTTGGGCGGTATCTCCGGTTGAGGAGGATTAAATGTCACGTTACCCGGGAGCGACTCGAGTTTGTTCGTGCCGGCGCTACTCGCCTGGAAAAATTTAAGGAACATTTGCGGGGTGAATCTTGCCCCTGGTTCCTGTTCCGCAAAGGGGTGCGCAAACAGGGGTGGAAGAAACTGAAAGATGGATGGTTCGAGAGGGGCCGGCGATCGCACTGTGATTGTTTCCTGAAAATTCGTCGTTATAGCAACGGGTTCGCCTGCAGCCATAGGCGGGTGAAATTCAGGGCCGGAATGTGACGAGTGAGGCTCCGGGATATGCTTATGAGTTTCCTCTGGGATAGACATTATAGGTTTCGGCGGATCTTGGAAACGCAACGGGGAGGGTCCCACGACAGACAGGTAATTAGCCCGGCCGATGCCCATCGGCAAAAATAGAATGAGCATCACGACAGGCAGGAGAATAGCCAGTGCGCGTGAATACCATATAACAGCTAATCGAAACACTCTGAAAAGATCATCGGCATGTAACCGCCTCAATTTATGCTTATTTCAGCAATAAATCAGCAAGTTTTGGCGAATGGGATTCACGCGGTGGTGGTTTTTCAGCTTTTCAATCGCAGGTTCATTCAAGACCTGGCCCGCTGGAATCAACAGCATCCCATTTGACGTGTAAATGCCACATGCCAGCACCATGCCGGCACTGAGTTGTGCCAGCGCCACCTCCCGCTCTCTCCGAGGCCGTGTGGCGCTCTGCCGCGCCACCAACACAACGCGCACAGCCTCGGGGTCATAAAGCGTGCCGCTGCCGGAACGCAACGTTGCCGCGGGGTCCGCATTGCGAATTTCTGCTGCAACATAACCTTCTGCTGCAGCTAATAGGCGCGCCAGCCAGGGAATGTCTTCACCGCTAAGTTTGTCCGGATAACCCTTGCCGTCAAAGCGTTCATGATGCGCCCGAATGACGGTGCCGACCTCGCAAAGGTGATTACTAAACGAAACTAATTCCTGACCCAGGAGGGGATGTTGCTCGATGGCAGCTTTCTCGGCCCCGTTTAGCAAGTCAGGGGATTTGTGCCAAAGCTTAATCATTCGCCGCGGCACAGCCAGGAAACCAATATCGTGCAGCAGCGAACTTATTTCGAGTACTTGACGATCCGCCGGTGAAAGTCCCAGTGTCTCTACGATAGCTTTGCATAACGCATGCACCTGGCGTGCCTGGAACGCAAGGCCGGGATAAAACGCCTGCACAGTAGTGAGGCAGAGATCGACTGAATTACTTAGATTCTGTTGCAGTGCCTGATTTAGGCGCGCGAGCTGCGTGTTTTGCTCCTCTTCGCGGACGATCTTTTGTTCGAGATGATGATTGAGCTGGACCAGGCGCTCGTTCATAGAACGGGTCGCTTCAAAGAGCTTGGCATTGCGGCGGATCAACTCATAACGATGGACCGCATTTCGCACAGTAACAATCAGCTCTTCTTGAATCCACGGCTTGACCAGAAAACGGTAGATTTCCCCTTTGTTGATTGACTCGAGAATGGTGCTCAAATCCACAACTCCCGTCATCAATACACGCGTTGCGTCCGGCTGAAGCTGCTGTATTTGGTTCAGCAATTCTATCCCGCTCATCATCGGCATGCGCTGATCAACCAGCAACATGGCAAAAACGTGCTTCTCCGCGAGGTGCAAAGCCTCCACGGGTGAGGCAGCGCCAAAGGTCTCATAACCAAGAACGGCCAGAGTCTCCTTCACGATCTGCAGAAAATCTGCTTCGTCATCGACCACTAAAATGCGGGGAGGGTTCTCCGGCGAAATGAAGTGCGTTATTTTGGATGTATCTTCCTGGAGATCAAATTCAGCGGCAGCAACCGACTGTGCTGGAAGACTCATGAATAGCAGTTCCAGGCTGCATCGGCCCCGGGGGCGTAGGCGCCGTGGATTTGACGCAAATGCAGTCCAGCGCGGCGCAACTCCTGATTTTTACCTTCTACTGCGCGGCGCTGCTTCGCCAGCATTTCGCCATTTTTCTTCTCAATACAAACCAGGTCCGCAACCAGGGCTTGCAATCTGTTTTGCGCCGCTTGAGCTTCATCCGCCGAATGCTCGCATCGGAGGCGTTCGGAAAGCGCGACGGCATGGTCCTGGAGCAAGCGTTTCTCATTTTGCGCTTCGGCAAGTTGAACCCAATCGCAAGCCAGAATGGCCTCGCCTTCCATGTTCGAAAGCGCGCGCCAGCGGTTGTATAGGTCCATTAACTCTGATTCGGCGCTCATAAAATTTTTCAGCCAACAGCAGCCAGACTGGTCATGGTGCTGGCATCATTCCCCTGCCCTTGCTTTTGCAACATTTCCTGCCACGCATCGCGGAGAACGGTTATACGGCTGATCGCCTCAGTGACTCCGTCTTCGCGCTTAAATTGATTGCTCTCGTGCAATCGATGATCGAGATAGTGGTATAAGCGGCGCATATTGGCCGCGAATTCCGCTCCGGCCTCCATGTTGAGCGTTGCATTGAGCTCATTTATAATGTTTTGGGCTTTGATGATGTTGTTGTTGATGGTTTGGTTGAAGAGGAGCGGATCCTCCTCACGAAAGCCATTCCTCGCCAGTTCAAGGAATCGAATGGCGCCATCGTAAAGCATGAGAATGAGTTGCCCGGGCGAGGCAGTCTGGGCGGCCACTTGCCGGTAAGACTGCCAGGCGTTCGTTTTCGAAATCATGGTTTGTTCTGGTCGTCAGGACTGGAAACGCCCAATGCCAATAAGCGCGACAGGCCCCTGATCACGGCTTGAGGCGGATACTTTGGAGAATTGAATAAGGCTTTGCCGCGTTCCACTTCTTCAGCCCGAATATCGGGCGTATTCTCGAAGGCACTTTGAACCCCCGCGGTTCCTTGCAGCGAGGCGCTCTCAGCCGCCTTGGATTTAGGGCGCGGGCCGCGCACACCCTCGACACTTCGAAGGTTTACGTTGCTGGCCGCATCAAAATTGATTTCCATACTACTTCCTCCAGCCCCTTCTCGGGCGGAGCACTTGACTTTCCTAATCTATAAATCGGCTTAAAAATGCCGGAATTAACTAACTTTTGCGCGCTCAACGCGCAGGCATCGTGGCCAGCATCTCGTTTAGCGCATAAGCACTGAACCGCCCCGGAGAATTGAGAGCGGCTTCGCCATCCGCCAACGGATTGCCTCCACGTTCATGTGCCAAAAAATAATGCGAGGCCGCACGGGCCACGGCCGGATCGCCCGCGTCGAATGTCTCATCCGCCGCCCAAATCGTGAGTGCGGTCTGGAAATCCACCAGCCGAAGCTCCCAACCCAGCACCATCGGCTTAAAACCATGAAAGGGATGTAATCGCGTAAAAAGGACCGCATCAGAGCCAGTCTCGTCCTGCAGCTTTCTAAAAAAGTTTGCCGGCAGCTTTTCCTGTACGCTCCAGGTTGTTTTGCCAGTCCATTGCCGAAGTTGATCACGGGTGATGGTAATCTGCTCGAATCGCCTGCTCTTGCCGATTTCATCATGCAACACAGGCTCCAACTTAGGGATCTGATAATCCGCCTCCCAATTATCAGCCAGAGTGCTAATGGGCAAAACCGCCACGCGTCGAATGTGCGCCGGGAAAAATGGTTGCAGGACAAAGACGTTGCCGCGCACATGAGATATCGCAACCGCGTCAGCCTGTCCCGTAGTCGCACAACCAGTGCCAAAGAAACCGCAGACAACCATGGCCCCAGCCAAACATAGCTGACTGACTGGACACGTTCCCTTCGAAAATAATCGCGCCGCGAAATGTTTAAAAATCATTGTGTGCCTCCAAAGTGTTGCTGCAGAAATTGCAATTGTTGGTTGCTCTTCGATTGTGCCTGCTCCATCGCCAGAAATTCCTGCGTCATGCGGTTCTGATTGGCCAGCACCTGTTTTTCCAGGTTGGCGACTTGCGTATCGATATCGGAGATTTCCTTGCTCAAGGTATTTTGCTTTGTCACCAACGTGCCGCTATCGCCCACAGTGTCATTCAAATAAGTGCTAAGTGTGGCTGCGATGCCCGTCTGGGAAGTAAACAGGCTCTTCACTGCATTTAAATTGCTCGATAAAGCTGCATCGAGTTTCGAGCTGTCAGACAATGTCAAAGTATTGTCGGTGCCATTCGACTGAATCCCCAGGCTGTCCAGTTGCATGGCAGTTCC
>DASWRJ010000295.1:0-3835 GCA_036403255.1 Verrucomicrobiia bacterium | reverse complement strand
TCAAGACTGCGGCGAAAAACTTTGTTGACCAGCAGGGTGGAAGATTTTATCTGCGCATATTGGGCCACGCATTGATCGTTCTTTTCCGCGAGCCGCTTTCTCAAGGCCGGAAAGTCAAAGGCTCTCTCATTTGCATTCGGCAATGCAGCCGCGCCCTCCGCTGACTCAGACAAGCGCAATACAACTTTTAACTCTGCCTGGGAGCGCGGCTTAATTTTGAATTTAAATTGCGCAACTCCCTCTTCCACGCTCTCGGGCGCTTCAGAAAATTGAATCAGCAGGCAACGGTTTAACTCATCCGAACCTTCATAGAAGAACGTTAAAACTCCATCCCTGAAAGAAGGCTTTTGAACCTTGCCGAGTTTTTCCGAAAGCAAACCGCGCACAGAGAACACGTCCTCGAATGCGCAGGAATAGGCCAATGAAACCGGCAACTCCGTGGGGTTATTGCTAAAATTGCTGAAGCTGATGAGTTCGGTCATTTCAAGTTGCTCGGCGCAAACCAGCCGCTGCCATTGGATGCCGATCTGATGCTCATGGATGACACTGCCATCGGCCAAGTGCAGTTCGGGATTGGTCAGTTCGAAAAGACACAGAGGCCCGCGCTCAACCGCTGCGCCCAGCGGAATGGGATGATCGCGCAGCAGTTTCAACTCATACCCGCGCAGGTAACGGCAATCATGGAAATAAAGGCCAAAGCCATGCCCGCCAGTCAGGGGTACGCGGCTGTCCGGCTGGCAGAGAAAAAACAGATCGTCATCCTTCATGACGACTGCTTCGGCAGTGCTGGATGTGACAGAAGGGATGCCCTGGGTGAGAACGCGATTTTTGACGGCTTTTTCCTGCTCAGGCGTGCGCTCAGGCCGTCGATGTCGCATGCAATCTCCTCAAGTGCAGCGAGGCAAATCCGGTTTCCGGAATTTATTCCAGAACCACGCGCCCAGGACCGCTCCCGCGAGGCCCAGCAGCCGATTGCGATTTTTCACCCACCACAGTTCCACGCTGAACTTTTTGGCCCGTGCATCAAACACGCCATGCGCTCCATGATCCCCAGGCAAGGGCGAATTCAAATTGTCCGGTCGGTCCGCATCCTCCGGCTCGCCCATCTGCTGCGAGCGATACCCGTGCCGGGCCAGGTAGCGATCCGCCATCCCCGGAGCGATTTTGTTTCCGACAACTGCGACGACGGTTGGTCCCCCCACATAAACTTCGCGTCGCTTGTGAGTGGCCGCATAAACGATGGCATCAGCCGCGACTTCCGGTTGAAAAATCGGCGGAACCGGTTGCGCCTTGCGGCTCAAACGGCTGCGCACCCAGCGGAATTGGGGCGTGTTGAGCGCCGGCATTTGGACCATGCACACCCGCACTTTGGAGCGATCGTGCAGCAACTCGCAACGAAGTGAATCGACGAAGCCCTGAATCGCGTGCTTGGCCGCGCAGTATGCCGATTGCAGTGGAATGCCCCGGTAAGCCAGCGCGGAGCCAACTTGAATAATTACACCTTTGTTGCGCGGGCGCATCCGCTTGAGTGCTGCCAGAGTGCCCCAAACATAACCAAGATAAGTCACGTCCGTGACGCGTTTGTATTCCTCTGGCTTCATCTGCATCACCGGAGAAAAGACTGAGACCATCGCGTTGTTGACCCAAATGTCGATGGGGCCGAATTCTTTTTCAATGGCATCTGCCGCGGCTTCGATTTGACCGGGATCGCTGACATCCGTGGGGCAAACTAAAGCGCGTCCGCCAAGTTGTTCCACCTCGCGCTGCGCCGCCTCGAGGCCATCGCGCCCACGAGCCAGCAACCCAATGCACGCGCCGCGTTTCGCAAAGGCCCATGCCGTCGCGCGTCCCACGCCCGCCGATGCGCCGGTGATGACCACGACCTGCGTTTTGCGGGATTTTTGTTTGCCGGGCGAGCTGTTCAGCCCTTCGGCGCGCGGCGCACTGCGCACAGTCCCGGTATCGAATCTTTTGGCAGCTTGCTGCTGGGTGCGTTCTCTACTCTTTTCCCCAATTGTGGAAGTCATGCTTCCCTCCTTTTACTGCATAGTTATTTCCGCAATTCAATTACTCCACAGGCAAGACGCGGACCGGCGTTCCCCACTGGCTGGCTGACTAAATCATCCGGCTGCGCATGGACAATGACTGCGTGCCCGAGGATGGAGGAGAGTCCCTCGAATGAAATGCGAACATCCACCACATCCAAATGCGCATGTCCCTGCGCGTCTGCGGTCAGATTACCCAAGTCGCCAATATGGCGCATGTCCGCGAGCGGGCCGCCATGAGTTGTGCCGTAGGGATTGAAATGTCCGCCAGCCGACATGGCATCCGGAGCGGAGCAATCGCCCTTGTCATGGACGTGAAAACCGTGCTTCCCCGGCGCGAGGCCGGTCACATCCGCGAGAATTCGCACGCCCGTATCCATTTTAGTAAAAGTGACGCGCCCTTTGACAGTGCTGCCCTGCGTCGGATTCAGTTCGGCCGTGGCAACTAGAGGAGGCGCGACCGGAGTGGTGCCAATGGCGGAGGTCACGGGCGGCGGCTTCGGTGATTGGCATGCGCTCAAGAGCGCCACAGCAAGCACGCTGGCGCAAACCAGTGCAGTTTGTCTCCAGGTGAAATTTACGAGCGAGTATTGATTATGCATAGATAAATGATGAGTTTTCATGCCCGTTTGCTCTCAGTTTTTTCCAAATCAATCAAGGCCAAACCAGAGGCGGCATCGGGCTTGCGATGCAGATGGGCAGGCAATTCCGTTAGAATCAACTCGAGTGTGGGCCTAACGTGCCCTTCAATGAGGTGGCCCCCGGCGGTTGTTCCGTCTGATTTTCCCAGCACGACATGCGCATGGATTTTGGCCTCTGCTCCGTCGCGTGTCACATCACCAATTAACGAGAGCACCTCGACCTGCTCCTGGACAGGGATGCGTTTGTAATCCCTGGTTTCGACCTTGAAATAGCCGAGCACCACATTGGCGAACGCTCCAATGGCGGTGAAATGACTCGCCGCCAGCCGGGCGCGCTGGGCAAATTCCTTCAAACCAGTCATCACTTCGTCGCCCGTCTCGAAGACCAGCGCATATGTTTCAGGTTCATGGCTCAGTAATTTACTTTTCATATCACCTCTTTAACATTTTACCTAAACGCTCACCCAGCGTGCGAGGATGGCTGCGCTTGTGCAAATAGATCGCACCTGCCGCACCGGCCAGTCCAGCCAAGGCCACCCCAGCAGCCACGAGCGTTCCTTTGCCCGGCGCGGGCTCGGGTGTGTTTGGTTCTGCCCCAGAATTAGTCTTTTCCCGGCCGACCTTGCGGGCAAGTTGGAGGACTTGCGCGAGATGAAAGCTCTCGCGCTCGGCCTGTTGCAAAATCTGTTCGTGGCAACTAAAGCCATTCGTGATGATGAGCGTTTCCGGTGAAGCGGTCCGCACCGCCGGCAACAAAACGCGTTCCCCACATTGGATGGACAGGTTGTAATGATCCCCTTTTTCGAAGCCGAACGCGCCAGCCATACCGCAGCAGCCGGAATCAAGCACATGAAAATCAAGCCCAAGCCGTTGCAGGACGGCAATCTCATCCTTCATTTGAAAAATAGCTTTTTGATGGCAGTGGCCATGCACCAAAGCCGTGCGGTTGAGTTGTTTGCGCGGGTAATCCGGCGCGTGCTTATTCAGAAATTCACTAAGGAGAAATGTTTGTTTGCGGAGGCGTTGCGCATCCTGATTATGTGGAAAAATACTGACCAGTTCATCGCGAAAGACGGTCGCGCAACTCGGTTCCAGCACGACCACGGGCGTGCCATCTTTAATGGCTTTTTGCATGCAGTGCAAAATGCG
>DASWRJ010000294.1:0-6270 GCA_036403255.1 Verrucomicrobiia bacterium | reverse complement strand
GTGCGCCAAACTGTGGTAATAGTAGGCAATTCTCTCCTCTCCTCGCTGATGGAGGTCTTTAAGCGCAAGTGCTGGCGATGGCCATATCCATAAAGCTCGTAAACAATAGTCCAACGTGGATCATCGCCGTAATTATCGACGCTGGAGATATCCACGAGATAATCAAATCCAAGCTCCTTCTTGGCAAAGGAACAAAGCTCCTGGATTTTTTCGGAATCGTTCAGGACTAGAGTTGTTTCCCCTCGAAACTCTTCTGGGCCTGAAATTACCTCCCGAAATTGGGAAATGATTTTTTGGGCTAATTCCTGAGCCGACATACTTCAAGCCTTCGCTGGTTCTGCCTCCTCAGCACTTTCTTTAGGAGCGCCAATCGTCAGTGTTTTCCAGACTGGTTCGATTGCGACTTTCTTTTGGAGTTTAAGCAGAGCATCAAGCAGCGCTTCTGGCCGAGGCGGACAACCGGCTACATAGACGTCCACTGGTAAAATCTTATCCACACCTTGCAGCACGGCGTAGCTGCGGTACATGCCACCTGTGGAGGCGCACGCACCCATGGCAATAACCCACTTAGGTTCAGGCATTTGGTCGTAAATGCGGCGGACAGCCATTGCCATTTTGTATGTGACTGTGCCAGCGACGATCATGACGTCGGATTGGCGCGGTGAAAACCGCATGACCTCGGAGCCAAAACGAGCAATATCAAACCGGCTGGCGCCGGCTGCCATCAACTCAATCGCGCAACAAGCCAGGCCCATGGGCATGGGCCAAAGGGAATTTTTGCGAAACCAGTTCAAGGCCGCATCAAGCCGAGTGACGACCACTTCGCCTTCGATCTTAGAATTATATCCGACTTCCAACTGATTTTGCATAACGCTTGAAAAGGGTAGAACGGCAATTTGGGAACCCTGCCCGGACGCCCCCTGGCAGCACGCACGAGGCGTAATGCCAAGTCGTTGAGGAACCTAAATCACACGATCCAAAGAGGGCAAGTGAATTTGTGAATTTTTTCACAATCTTTTTTCAATCATGCATTGAGATGTCAAAATCCAGTTCGGGCGTGTTACTAAGCTGCTTATTACAAGTAACTTAGAACGCATTGAATACGAATTGGTTGTTTTGCTTCAAAACCTCAATACCACGTGCCCCGCTGATATAAAAAGCGAGGCGCTGAAGGCCGGAATTGGCAAATCACTTGGTTATTGTCAATTTTCGGCCCGTTCGTAAAATCACGGGGTATTGGAACCATGAAAATTGAAGCTGAGTCGCTTTGAGATGAGTGGGTCCAACAAAACAGCGGCCGGTCAACACAATCAAATCCGGCCAAGAAAGGTAAATCAAAATGAAGTCTATTGTTGCAGTCGTTTGCGCCCTCGTCATGTTGGGCAGTGCCAGCCTTCGTGCCGAAACCTGCTGCGAAAAAGCCAAAGCCGCAGGCAAGGAATGCGAACATAAGTGCTGCGTGAAAGCCAAAAAAGACGGCAAAATCTGCGAGAAGTGCAATCCCAAGAAGGAAGCTAAGTAATTCCTTCCCGGCAGTTTGGGCCTGCTGCGGTTCGCTTTTCCGTTCAGAATATCTGGGCGGAACCCGATGCAAACCAAAAGTGGTCTAAGAAGTTCCTCATCGCAGTCTTTTAACGGACGGCCGGTCCCTGTGACCGGCTGTCTCGTTTTTAACGCTTGCTTTCGCTTTCATTTGGCCTAGTTTGAAGCCGCCTGAATACCGCGTGTGCGGCTATTCGCAAGGGCTGAGAAATGTCGGTTAAACCAGTTACCTAACCATCAACCCTCCGTTGCCACTGCAGCGATTGGTCCGTTAGGCAATGGAGACTTCGCCGGGCACAAGCCCCGACCAAGCCTCCGCATCAATTCGTCATAAAAAAACAGTATGCTCACAATGGAAGAAGCCATGCGGCACAGCGAAATGCGCTTTGCGGCAGGCGAAATAGTCAAAGGTACAATCATTGAAGTTCGTCCCAAGGAAGTCCTCGTCGATATCGGTTATAAATCCGAAGGCGTTATCGCCGGCAACGAGTTCGAGGACATCAAAACCGTCAAAGTCGGTGATGAAGTGGACGTCCTCATCGAAAAATTGGAAGACAAGGACGGCATGGTCGTCCTGTCCAAGGAAAAAGCTGAATTTAAGAAAAACTGGGAGCGCATTCTCAGCATTGCCAAAGAGGGCGCAACGGTTTCTGGAAAAGTCAAAGCAGTCGTGAAAGGCGGACTGCTCGTCAACATCGGTGTGGAAGCCTTTCTTCCCGCATCGCAAATCGACATTGTGCCTCCAAAGAACCTCAATGTGTTCGTGGCAAATACTTACGATTTCAAGGTCGTCAAAATTAACCAGGAGCGGCAGAACATCGTTCTTTCGCGCCGCGAATTGATTGAGCAGGAACGAAACGAGCGTCGCTCGAAGCTCCTCTCGGAAATGACTCCGGGCGATATTCGCAAAGGCACGGTCAAGAATATCACCGATTTCGGCGCTTTCATCGACCTCAATGGGCTCGATGGTCTTCTCCACATTACAGACATGTCGTGGGGCCGCATCGGGCATCCTTCAGAAATTCTCAAAGTCGGGCAGGAAATTGACGTCGTCGTTCTCGATATTAATCGTGAGAAGGAACGCGTCAGCCTCGGGCTCAAGCAGAAGCTTCAAAATCCATGGGAAAATATCGAGGCCAAGTATCAGGTCGGCCAGAAGGTCAAAGGCAAAGTCGTCAATCTGGTTCCCTACGGCGCATTTGTCGAATTGGAACCTGGTGTGGAAGGCCTTGTCCACGTTACCGAACTTTCCTGGACCAAGCGCATCGCGAAGCCGTCGGATGTCCTCAAGCCCGATCAGGAAATCGAGGCTGTCGTGCTAGGTATTAACCGCGAAGAGCAGAAAATCTCCCTCGGCATCCGTCAGCTCGAAGCCAATCCGTGGGACAAAGCACTGGAGAAATATCCTCCGGGCACTCACGTCAAAGGCAAGATTCGCAATCTTACCAGCTACGGAGCCTTCATCGAATTGGAAGAAGGCCTGGATGGCATGATCCACGTCTCCGACATTTCCTGGACACGCAAAATCAATCACCCTTCAGAAGTGCTCAAGAAGGGCGAGGAAGTCGAAGCTGTCGTGCTCGAAATCGACAAGGCCAACCAGCGTATTGCGGTCGGCGTGAAGCAACTCTCCGAAGATCCGTGGAGCAATATTGATAAGTATTACAAAGTCGGTGATCTCGTCACCGGCCATGTCACCAAGCTCGCCAGCTTCGGCGCGTTTGTGGGCTTGCAACACGATATCGACGGCCTGGTGCACATCTCGCAGGTCAGCGAAGAGCGCGTGGACAAGATCAAGAACGTGCTCAAGGTGGGTCAGGAAGTGACCGCCCGTGTGATCAAAATCGACAAAGCTGAGCGCCGCATCGGTCTGTCCATCAAAGCGGCCAGCTACAGTGATGAACAGCTCCGCGAAGAGCAGAAACTGCTCGATTCACTCAAGCCTGGCGAAGACCTGGTTGCACTTCAGCATGCTTTCGATGCTGCGGAAGAAACCAAACCGGGCGAAGAAAAAGAATAAGCGTTGGCTTAAAGAATTGTGCAAAGGCGGGCCCTTGTGGCCCGCCTTTTTTATTGAACGACCTTCTGCGCTGTCCGGGCTTAATTCGTGACAGGCTTTGGTTGCGCCTTTTCCCATTCTGCGCGGCTCACCTTTTTCGCTGAATGGATATGCACAAACGTCCCTTTCTTATTGCCGACTACGATGTCGGGGAGTTTGTCGCGATTCAAATCACCGGCCACTACCTGGGTGCCGATTCCGGAGTTGTCATCTATTAAATAAGGCACCCAATCGACCGATTTATCCTTATTTCGTACCAGCTTAAACCAGTAAAGCACTGCTGGTGCGTTTGGCTCGGCGTCCCCGCCAGCCCCATGAGCCCAGAAACGTTTGCCTGTGACGATGTCTTTCAATCCGTCGCCATCCATGTCAATCAGATCGATGGCATGCATCTGGGAAAATTTGAGACCGTATTTATTCTGCTCTGGCTTGCGATCCATGATCCGATGCTCCTTGAAGGTAATGTTCTCTCCATCTTTGACCTGCTCGAACCAAGCCAGCCCATAGCCATGCGCTTCGATGCTCGTGATCACATCATTTAAGCCATCCCCATTTACGTCATAGACATGCATTTGAGCGCCGCCGTTGCCGAACTTGAATGAATGCTTCACCCATTCCGGATCGCCTTCCAAAGACTTAGGCTGTTCCCACCAGCCGTTTGCTTCCAAAATATCTTTGCGACCGTCACCATTCACGTCGCCGTAGCCATAGCCATGTGTAAAACGTTGCCAAGGGCCTTTGGGAGAAATTTTGTGAAAGGTCCAGGGCTTCGTGGGGTCGCTCCAATCAGGCTCGGCATATCCAAGGTACCCACCGGAGTGGCAGATAATCTCGGGTTTGCCGTCGCCGGTCAGGTCACCAAAAGTCGGTGATTCGTTATCCACAACGTCGAAAGCCATGTGCCGCGGCCAATGCTCTGTCCCGTCACTCGCCGATTTTCCTTTCGGGTTCTCATACCAAAAAGCTTCCTTGCCCGGAAAACCGATAATCAGGATATCGTCCCAGCCGTCTTTGTTGAAATCGTAGGTAAACGCGAAGAAGTTGTCCGAATAGGCATTATTTGTCCCAAGGCCACCTTCAAAGCCTTCCACGACTTCTTGTGTGCCGTCGGGTTTCTTCAATTTGAAGGTGGTCTTCGCGGGATAATACTCGTGGCGCTTCTCGAATGTCGGTCCCTCCCACCAATAGGGCCCCGAAACGACATCCATTTTTCCATCATGATTGAAATCCCCGTAGTTGGCTCCCTCACTCCAGAACTTGTCGGTGAGCTGGATCTTTTTAAAAGTGTGAATTCTGTAATCTGCTGCATTGGCGATCAGCGGGCAGGCGATAAGAATACTCGTAAGGCGAATGAAATTGGTCATGAAACCATTCTTTGGCCCGATCACAAGCCATGGTCAAGCAAATCCGGGATTTTGCGGGCCATTCTGCTCAAGTTGAGTATTACCATATTAGTATGTCAAATAGGGTGTTAGGTCCGTTAGGCCCGTTAGTATCCGCATGAACATTAGCGATTTTTCACTTTTTGTCGTTGGAAGCAGGCGTTAGGACCCGTTAGGAATTTGAGTGCAAGCAGGTCACTATAGGGTCTTTCTCAACGTTGCCAGCAGCAGGCTATTCGTTCATTGTGTCAGGATGACTCGACATTGTCATAGTTGCGGTTGGGAGTACACGATCACTGGTTTGCCAGGGCGGACGGAGAGTTGCCATCGCTGTGGCGCGGACCTGAAAGTTTGCCTGAACTGCATCAGCTATGACCCGCGCTCGGCTTACCAGTGCCGCGACAAGCGCGCTGATCCGGTGCAGGAAAAGCACGTGGCAAACTTCTGCGAGTATTTCGATTTCATCCGGCGCGAGTGGAAAGGCAAAACTGCCGACGCGCGCGAGGAGAAGGCCCGGGAAAATCTCAAAAAGCTATTTGGCGATTGACCTCCTAATAAAAAAGCCCCTTCCAACCTGGAAGGGGCTGTGATTAGACCGTCAGGAGGAGGTTAAAATTTATAAATGAAATTCGCCGCGACCAGGTAAGCATTGCGCCTATTGGATGAAAAGACGGCTGGCGTCCCGCCCTGAGGGGGTTGATTTTCAGTGGTGCCGCCATAGGCGTAACGCCCATCAGCAGCGTGGTCCCAGCGAAATTCGAGCCGGCTGATTACATTTTTCCATAAGTCATATTGCAGCGTGCCAGTAGCGGCAAATGCCTTGCTCGGCAATCCCGCAGCGTGTCCGGGTGGCGCGTTGAAAAGTTGCGGGCCAATGGTGCTTCCGGGCGGCTGAGCAGTGATACCGACCAACAGATTGTCTGATTGCGTGAAATATTCCCCGCGCGCATGAATCGAGAACTTCTCGCTTAATTCATAAGAGGCGTAGAGAGCCAGCGCACTGCGATAACTCGAAGCGGCCCGCGCTTGCGGGTTGACGGCACCAACAGTGAACCCCTGGGAGGCAGTTGGCTGACTGCCGATGGCGGCATAATCGAAAGAAGCGCCGAGCTTCAATCCGTAAATGGGAGTAACGATGGTAGTGCCGACATAAAAGCTGGTTTGATCGACGCCCATTAATGGTATGCCTTGCGCCTGGTGGGGATCGTTGAAAGTGCCGGTGGCTCCGTTGCCATTAAAGCCATTGATCACGCCGGCATAAATCCGCATGTCTTTGAAAAGGCCATC
>DASWRJ010000293.1:0-6243 GCA_036403255.1 Verrucomicrobiia bacterium | reverse complement strand
ATCCTCCTGCGCCTCGGGCTCTACCAAATTTTCTGGCTCTCGCGCATTCCCGATCACGCCGTGGTGCATGAGAGCGTTGAGCTGGCCAAGCGCCTCGGTTTCGGTCCGCAATCTGGTTTTGTGAACGGCGTGTTGCGCAATTATTTGCGGGAACGCGACGAAACCGTCAAGGCGCTCGAAGCCCTGAAAGTGGAGCAGCCGGCCCTCGGCTATTCCATGCCGCAGTGGCTCTATGAACGGTGGGTAAAAAATTTCGGAGTCGAGAATGCCCGCAAACTTCTGGAGTGGAACAACGAGCCGCCCCCCACTTTCGCGCGGTTGAATACTTTGAAAGCGTCGCCCGAGCAATTGGCCGAGCGCTGGGAAAAGGAGGGTGTCCGATTTTTTCCGCGGCAGTTTGACTGGGTCATTGGGGATTTGGTTTTCGAGTTGAAGGATCATCCCGCGCTGCGCTCGCTCGGTTCATTTCAAGATGGCTGGTTTTACATTCAAGACCCGAGCACGCTCCTCGCCCCGGCGCTGCTTGCGCCCATGCCGGGGGAAACCGTGCTCGATCTCTGTGCCGCTCCCGGAGGCAAGACCACCGCGCTGGCCGCGCTCATGCAGAACCAGGGAAAAGTTTTGGCATGCGATCCTGCTCCCGCCCGGCGCGAGCTTTTGCGGGAGAATGTGCATAGGCTCGGGACGACTTGCGTCGAGGTGCGCGAAAGCATCAGCCCGGACGCGGCCGCGACGGCCCGATTCGATAAAGCGCTCGTGGATGCGCCCTGCTCGAACAGCGGCGTGCTGCGGCGGCGCGTCGATCTGCGCTGGCGGGTAAAGCCGGATGAACTGGACCGCATGCGCGCGACGCAGTTGGACTTGATCCTAAGAGCGGCGCCGCGCCTTCGCCCCGGCGGCGCGCTTGTTTACAGCACCTGCAGCCTCGAGCCCGAGGAAAACGAAAACGTGATCCGCGACTTTCTGAAACGCGCGCCGGAGTTTGCGCTGGAGACCGAGCGCCGCCTTGCGCCGTTTGCCGATGCCATCGATGGGGCGTATGTAGCGCGGGTGTGCAGGAGTAATCAGTAATCACCGGGGCAGTAGTCATATGTGCTAGAGAACAAAGGTTCGGAGTAGCTGAGATTTTCGGATGTTTTGTGGGGATTACAGAGATCCAGTTTTTTGGAAGAAAAGGCTTTTTAGCCGTGGGCTGGATTGCGTTTGCAGTTTACATCGCATCACATGTAGCTCTGTCCCGCGTCTCTACCCGCCTTGTGCAGAGCACGTGGGCAATTCAAGGTACGTTTCTCTACATCCCGACTGACCCCAATATTGTCGCAGGTAGCCGGAGGTTGCAGTATTTGCATCTGATTTTGAGAGGATTTTATTTTCCTGTGTGGCAGGCCGATCATCGTCTGTTTGGCGGTCCTTCGCCGATGTGGAGCATGCCTTTGAGAGCGATCATTGTGACGCCAAACAGTGCACCGCAATCGAACTCGGTCTCACCAACCAACTGAAGAATTCTGTGTCGAAGTAAGAAATAGCTGAGTTCCGTAATTGTCTCTGCAATGAGAGCTACCTCTCGGCCCGCGAACGCCCAACCGGTCCTGCATTACTCCGCATTCTCCCGTAAAGAAACAAACGGGCGCAAGTCAGGCTCTACGAATTCGCGTTTTGCTTGCCAGGTTCTAAGACGTTCACGCGAATAGAATGAGTCCAGGTGCGTCTTCTGCATCAGCTTGGGCTGCTGGTCGCAGAACGCATCCGCGCTCTCCGCCGCCCCGCAATCGCTCAACGCCCGATGCACCAGTCGAACCCACGCCTGCGTCATGGTCTCATGATAACCCCGCTCCAGATCGGCCACAGGGGCACCCCACGCGAGAGCCAAAGCCTGGAGCCCGCATCGGACTTTCGTGATGGCTTCGTCCAGCGAATATCGGCACAGGTAGAGATAAGTGACCTTGATGTGATCGCGATGATGGAACTCATCAAGCGTGCACGCTTCGAACGCAGCCAGAAATTCGTCATCGTTCATATCAAATGGTCGTACGCCCAAATTCGGCGCCGACTCAAGTTGTATCTCATTTTTCCTCCTGCCGCGCGAGTTGATATTTTCAAAGCGCTTCTTTGTCAACAGGCTTTGGATGCGCGAGTGGCGTTGACTTAGAGCGTCTTTCCTGCTACAAAGTTGCTCGAAGTTTCTCCCTCGCACAGGCGCTATGTCCGGCATCGAACCAATAATCCCGTGGCTGCTGGCTGCGCTGCACCTGCATCCCGGCGGACAGCACGGCCTGCCGCCAGCTCTGGCGAATTTGAAGGGAGCGCCCATCGGCGTTTGTCAGGTTCAATTGACATGGGACGATTTTTCCGATTACGAGCTTCTCTTTTTTGCGGAGCGCACCACCAACGGTTTCGCGAGCTCTACGCTTTTCGTGCTGCCTTCTAATTCGACAAACTTTGTGGACACAAATGTTTTGCCAGGTGTGGCGTATCGCTATCGTCTTCGCGCCTGCAACCTGGCCGGCTGCTCCGCCAATATCGAAACTGGCCCAATCCTGACTGGGTCCTTTTCCGCGTGGACTCCGCTATTTCAAGGAATCGAACATGCCACAGGCACCACCGCCCTTGGTGTCAGTCCGCAACAAGTTGTCAACATGCTGCGAGTAGATTTGAGAGCGCCAGGCGTTCACGTCTTTACCACTCCACCAAGTTCCTTTTATTTGCCGGACTTCATCGAGACTTTTGCCAAAACGACAAGCCACTTTCTCGAAGAAACACATGCGCAAGCCGCGATTAACGGGCAATGGTTTGCGCCATGTTGCACCGCGTTCGATGGCTTGCCCGAGGATATTTGGGGCATGGCGATTTCGAGCAATCGGACTGTTTCGCTACAAGAATCAGAGACCTTTGCGACCGCGCTCATCATTGGCTCGAACAACGTGCCTATGATGATTGGGACGAATTGGCCGCCGATTAGCAATGACGGAATTTGGCAGGGGGTCTCTGGAAAAAATCCACTGCTCTATTTGGGCGAGTACGTGGGCACGAACGTCACCGTCGCGCCGCGCACCGCAATTGGCTATAGCGAAGATGGGCGATATCTATTTCTGATCACCATAGATGGCCGCCAGCCCGGATATAGTGACGGCGCCACCGATTGCGACACAGCCGCGTGGCTGGCGAGTGCAGGAGCTTATAACGCTTTGATGCTCGACGGAGGTGGTTCAACTACGATGGCGATTGCGAACGGGGCGGGGGGTGCGGCCTTGCTCAATCAGCCGATCCGATGGCATCCCTGGAAATGAACGAGCGGTGGCCAATCACATCGGAATTTATGCCCGCCCGTTACTGAACAAACTATTTGCGGGCATGCCTGCGCGCGTCCGCAAAAAGATTGCTCCGCCGAAACCTGCCCAAGCTGTGGCGAGTAACCCATTTACTCGCATGGTTTTGAATCCGGCTGTGGACGGGGCAAATCGCGTCACGATTTATGGCATGGCAGATTACACGTTGCGCATTGAATATACTGAAAACCTTAGCAATCCGGATTGGCAGACACTAACCAGTGGGCGGATCGACGAAAACGGCAGCTTCGAGTTCATGGACAAGACTGCGGTGGAGACACGGTTCTATCGCGTGGCGCCTTATTAATTCATTCAAGCTCGCGGAAGCAGGCTGAGGACTCTTCCCATTTGCCCATTAATCATTGAATCCAGCATTGCACCACGTATAAATTCCCGGCGTATGCACATGCTATCCATTCTTCGCAAGGTTCGCTTTGATTCAGGAGTTCCGGCTCCAGGTCGATTGCTCTCGCTGGTTTTGCTCTGCGTCGCATGCACATGGTCCGTCAAGGCGGCTGACGATTATAAGCTCGGCCCTGACTCGTTTCCCCAAGAGGGCGTGCCGCATGGCACGTTGATTAAGCATACGAATTTCATGAGCAAAATTCTAACGAACACCGTCCGCGATTGGTGGGTTTATGTGCCGGCGCAATTTCAGAAAGAGAAACCAGCCTGTGTGATGGTTTTTCAGGATGGAGGCGGCTACATTGGCACCAACGGGAGCTTTCGCGTGCCGATCGTGTTTGACAATCTCATGCATAAAAAGGAAATACCCGTTACGATTGGAATCTTTATCAACCCCGGCAATCGCCCTTATGCGCCTGACGAACCGCCTCGAAAAGGGAGGGATGGGAGACCGGCTAGCGCGAGCAATCGCAGCCTCGAATACGATTCCCTCGGCGATCTTTATGCCCGATTTTTGATCGAGGAGATTTTGCCAGAGGTCGAGAAAGATTATCCTCTAACCAAAGACCCGAATGGCCGCGCGATTTGCGGCGCAAGTTCGGGCGGCATTTGCTCATTCACAGTAGCGTGGGAAAGACCGGATCAATTCCGCAAAGTCCTCAGCACGATAGGAAGCTTCACTAATCTGCGCGGTGGGCATGTCTATCCGTCACTGATTCGGAAGACTGAACGCAAGCCGATCCGTGTGTTTCTCCAGGATGGAGCAAACGATCTGGACAACGAAGCGGGCAATTGGCCGCTGGCAAACCAGCAAATGGCCGCGGCGCTGAAGTTCATGGATTATGATTACAAATTTGTCTTTGGCGACGGCGGCCACACTGGCAAACAGGGCGGCAGCATTTTGCCAGATGCGCTGAGATGGTTATGGCGGGATTATAAGGAGTGAGCTTCAGCAGACTCACTGGCCAACTTCTTTTATATACGTTCACCCGTTACGTCGAACTCCCCCCCTTTGCAGAGGTGGAATTGGGTGCACACAAAGGATGCGCTTTGGATTATTGTAATTATGCTGAGCCGGTCACGACCTTTAAGTCGGCGCGGACGGTTTCGTAAGTGGTTGAAAAGGCCATTACTTTAGGGTCCGGCTCCATGCCCCAATGTTTACAGGCTTCGCGATAGAGTTCTGGCCACCAGTTGCGGTGCTGGGTCTTGCCGTCCTTGCGCCAGTTTTCCCAGTTCATTAGCACCTTAGACCAACATTCGTCGCCGTATTGGACGGCTTTGCGGGCGTCAGGAAATTCTTTGAGATACCAATCTCGACCCACTTTGGCGTGGAGAACTTCATCGGCCCAATCGTAATCCTGAAAAAGCGCGGAGAGGCCGAGGCCGGATTGCTGGCCCACTTCCCATTCAAAGCGTTTGCCATTTCTTGGCATCAAACCCTGCTCAATGAAATAGAGGACAGCGTGGCGTTCAATTGGTTTAAGCTGCGTATTGAGGCAGAGGGACCAGGTGAAGTTCACCATCACATATTTTGACCAATCGATGCCGAGATGCGCAAAGCCGACCTCGCCCATCATGGCATGGCGCGCCTCGTCCCAAAGCTGACGAGTCAGGTCGCGATAATAATCCCATGGTTTGCCGGCGGTTTGGCCGATGATGCTAGCCATCATTTCCGGGACATCGATCTCGCGCAGGCGCTTGTAAAACATCATGAGTGTTTTAGGCAGCGGAGGGTATTGGGCGTCGTAGAGGAAGACCTCGGCGTTCACACCCATGTTGTACGGATCAGGAAAGCGCTCATCGCGGCGCGGCACGGGATCGTACTGGTAAGGAGTCGCGGAATGCAGGCGCTTGAGGGCGAGGGCCGGTGCCTCCACCGCGCCATCGAGACCGCCCGCGGCAGCCAGGCAATTGTCCAGCAGCTTCAGCCAGGGACGTGTGCGCTCCTGCCATTCGGGAGTGATGAGGCTGGCGAGGGCTTCCGCGCCAAAATTCAGCATCTCGTTGAGTTCGAGCAGAGCGAAACGGCAAACACGGATGGAAGGGTGATCCGCAAGCGGATTGGTATCAGCCAAATGCTTTTCCAAGGCAGCTTTGATGGCAGGCAAGGCTTTACCATAAATTCCGAGGACAAGTTCTTCAGTGGCGGGCGCGGCGAGGATTTCATCGAAGAAAATTTCAAGGGCGGGATGTGGGATTTCATCGAGGCCCAGCGGGGGCTCGCGCATTTCACTGACACGCTTGCGCAAGGCGCTCACGTGTTCGGCGCAATAATGGGCGTGGAGGCTAAAGCCCATCTTCAGCTCATAAATGGGCTCGGCCGTGATGCGGTCATTGAAAGTCTGGTGCAGCCGTTTGAGAGAGTAATGATACCGTTTCAGCCGCGTCACGCATTGCTCGACAGAGAGCCCGGGCTTCATGGCGTCGGCCAATCCGCAGATGCCGGCGAGAGTCGGCAGGTTTCGGTAGGATTGATATTTCATAACTCTGAGCGTTAGTTGGACGCTGC
>DASWRJ010000292.1:0-4323 GCA_036403255.1 Verrucomicrobiia bacterium | reverse complement strand
AAAGCAAAGGCGATCAATAGCTGTAACGCGGTAAGCTTCATGTTTTCATATTTTCGAGTGGGAACGCAGGAAAAGCAATGCGCATCTTCGGCTTGAGTTCGGAAAACCTGCCTTAAATCAGTATGGTTGCAGGCGGTACGTGCGGGCCGGCACCGAGTTAGGTGAGGGACGGCCGTTGCCCCCGGAATCCAAAATGCTCTGCGACCCGCTTAGATTGGACAAAATGTTGAACGTTTGCCACGGGGCTCCAGCAGAACCATCAGCGGATTGGATCTGCCAGACGGAGCCGGATGGAACATTAATCCCAAGCCGCACCCCTGAGTTGTCTTTGCTCATGCTGCCGAAGTGTGGATGATTTGGTTTGAAACTGACCGCTTTGAGCCCCACATCGAAAGCAACATCATCAAAATCAGTAGTCCAGCCGTTATTCAGCATTACCGCAATAGAATTAGTGCCGAGGCGAAGCATGGAGAGAAAGGGCGCCAGATCAAAGCAGCGCTCCTCATTCCCCTGGCCGGTGACAGCTTCAATGCCGCTAGTGACTATCTCGGAGCCATTCAGGAAGACGCGAAGCGGATAAATATTTCCCCCATAGGAATCCGTGCAAGTGGCCAGGAGCAGCAGTTCTTCGAAATCTAAAGAACTCAAAACAAAATTTCGGCGGAAGTAATAACTGGGCAGCCGTTGCGGCAACGGTGTGACAATGTTCATGGGGCCGGAACCCGCGCCGAATTTCGCGAAGGCTTGCGGCCAGGCGCGATCATCGAAATCAGTAGCGAACCAATTGGCGGCGGCGGCCGTGGAATATTTCCACGATGACCCGTAAGGGAACAATGTCGTCCAATTCGTGCTCACCAGCGGGGGCAACGCTCTAAAAAACACGTTATCAATAAACAGAGAGCCTGACCCGGGCGCAGCAATGGTATAGCGATGAATCAGGTCGGCATTGGGAAATCCCGGAGGCATGGTGAACACGCGATTGGCGTAAACCCAATCGGTTGTATTAACTCCAGGCATGAAATGCGGCGTAAAATAATTTGGCCAGGGGAGCGAGGGACGGGCGTTGGTGTTGATGCCTGTTTTCGGTGAGCCCCATTCGAGCCAGTGCTCGGAGGGCTGAGAAAGGCCTGAGCTTTTGAAAAAGCAACCGAAACTGTAAAGCGTTCCGTTTGTGACGGGCAGAAAGGCATCGGGAATGCCGTATTGATTGAATTGGGCGATCGTGCCGTTATTCCCTTTATTCTTCAGGCGAATCTCCATTGATTTGCGGCCGGTGTAAGCCGTCAAGGCGGTCGCCGTCATGTTGGTTTCTTCAATATTCCCATTAAACCATTTGTCCCAATGGCTATTGTCGTTTTCTTCGAACCCGCCGTTGGAGATAAGATTATTGTTCAACCACGCCGTCAGCGCAAAGGGAGCGGAATGGACCGTGCCAGTCGCGTATATGGCGCCGACCTCATAGAAGTACTGCCAGCCCGATCTGACGGTGTAATCGGCGTAGGAAACTGTGTTTGAAGTAAGCGTCGCGATGGGCGTGAATGGGCCGGCGCCCTGTTCCGCGCGGTAAATGCTGTAACCTTTCGGCGCGTTTGTGGGGCTGATTGTCCAGCTAAAGCTGTTACGGCTGAATGCGGACGATTTTTGGGATATGAGCGGCGTGCCGGGCGGGAACAGTGAGCGGGCAAAATTTCCATCGCGCTGTTTATTACCGCGATGCGTGGCCCATGAGACAACATCGCTGCGGGTCGCGCCGAAGTTATAGATGTAGACCATGCCGGCCAACGAGCGAAACACAACATCAAGCGAGCCATCGCCATTCACGTCCGCAAGAAAGGGGATGTGCTTGATGCCACCAGCAACCGGAATGGATGTCTTTAACGTGCCGTTTAGGCTGTAAATATTGAGCGAGCCATTCGATGGAATTCGCGATGGATCGTAGGTGCCGATTATGATCTCCTCCTGTCCATCGCCATCCACATCGCCCACAACCGGTGGAGTGGGGAAGTAAGGATAAAAATTAATGGGCCAGCCGGGACGATCCACCAGCTCAGCGCCGTCCCAGGAGCGAAAATTTATTTCGTAGCTGTGAGTGAAGCTGAGCACATCAATGTGATTATCGTGATCCGGGTTGATCGGGATCATGCAGGCGCTGTTCAGCCAGCCGTTATTATTCGTGACCGACACAACCGGCTTCCATTTGCGCCAGAGCACCGCGCCATCGTCATCGAGAATGGTTTCGTGTGGCGTGAGGATGTGGCTGAGTTGATTGCCGGCCACAAGAAGTTCGTCAACACCATCGCCGTCGAGATCAACCGTCTGCACGTCGATGCCCATTTGGTACGAGCCGCTCATGACCTGCTGATTTTTCCCAAACTGTTTGTGGAGCATGCCTTTGCCGAAAAGGCCGTGCGGCTGCGTTTTATCGAAGCAAACAACGCTGTCGCTGTCATTCAGGCAATACACTTCCAGCGGCGCATCAAAATCAGCCTTCCCAATGGCCAGGCCTGATTCCACAAGTTGATGAATGTGATAAACGAAATTTTTCGAGCCGGAGAGTGCGTCGAAAAAGACCACGCCGCCCGACCAGGTCTCGCCGACCGTTCCCCAATCCGCGAATCCATAGATCGGAGCGATGAACGGATTGTAATCCTGACCTGAGCCGGTCGGATCGGGATTAATCTTCCAGCCGGTGACGATCTCCTTTACGCCAAGGCCATTTAGATCGGCGACAATTGGAGGCGAGACTTGCGAAGAAAAAACAGCCGTCGGAGGAAGCGTGGGGAGAAACGCGCCGCCAGGATACCAATAAAATCCGTTCGTGACCGTTTGGTAACCGCCATTCGGAATGTAATTGAGAAAGTTGACGGAGTTGGACCAAAGGATGGAGCCATCGCCGCGCATGGCGATGACGCTGGCGCCGCGCGTAAAAATAATTTCATCGCGACCATCGCCATCCAGATCATAGAGTGTGGGTGAGACGTTCATTTCCTCGCCGCCGGAGTTGTAAGGAAAGCCGGGCAGGCGAGAGCCGTTCCATTTAAAAGCATCAAGATGCCAGCTTCCGTTCAGATCACGATACGGGACGACAATCTCCAGTTGTGGATCATTGTCGAGATTCCCGACCGCGATCGTGCCGAGATGCCAGCCACCGTTTCCTGCTTGAAACGAGGAAAGCGGGCCTGCAACTGAGTCTTCAAGTCCGACACCGGTCAGGCCGAAGAGCGCCACGAAGTAAGGCAGGATGGAATGACGTTTGGATTTCATTCTGAATTAGCTGAACTGGCCCGCGGGCGCTATTGTGTGAATATGTGTAAAAATCGCCAAAAGGTTTTTTTCGAAAACGGGTTATTTTTTTGTAAAACTTTTGAACGCGATTTTGTGAAAAAAACCCTGCGCGCACCGAATTGGCGAAAATCGCATGTTTCAAAGGAGGCGAATTTTGCCCACGGCTCACGCCGAAATACTTTTTCGCGCGCAAAATTTTCAGAAGCGATATGACCTTTCAGCCCGGAGCAGCCGCCTATTGATGCAGGCGGCAAACATAATTTGAGCAGGATTTCTAGTTTGTGCGGCGGGGCGGGAGTGGTAAGAATCGGGGCAATGGATGCATTGCTGAAATTATTGCAGGAGAATGCCGCGCTCAAACCGGCGCAACTCGCGGCCATGTTGAACCAAAGCGAAGCTGAAGTGGCCGCGAAGATCAAAGCCTACGAGACGGATCAGGTCATCCTCGGTTATCGGGCGATTCTCGATGAGGAACGACTTGGGGTTGAAATGGTGCGCGCTGTGATCGAAGTGAAGATCACGCCCGAGCGCGGCGGCGGATTCGATCGGCTCGCCGAACGGATCGCCAAATACGCCGAAGTCAATTCGTGTTATCTGATGTCAGGCGGCTACGATTTGCTGGTGGTGCTGGAGGGAAGGAATCTAAGGGAAGTCGCCACGTTCGTTTCCCAAAAGCTGGCCACGATTCAAGGGGTGCTCTCGACCGCCACTCATTTCATGCTCAAGCCATATAAGATCCAGGGCGTGCTCATGAAGCATGAGCAGAACGAGGAACGGCTGGCAGTCACGCCGTAAGGAAGTTCGGATCGCCGATTGCGGATGCAGGATTTGGAGCTTCTGTCGGCGGGGTACTTCAGCCGACTCCAGCTGGACTGGGAAGGTGCCTTTTGCAGGCTTTTCCAGGCTTGTTTAGCCTTTTTTAGCCTTGTTTAGGCTTGTCCAGCGTTACTGAGGCATCTCGCCGCGGTTGCTTTTGCTTTTTGGAAAGGCGGTCAAAGCTGGATGGGCACTACTTTTTTAGCTTTGACTAGCTTTGAC
>DASWRJ010000291.1:0-4377 GCA_036403255.1 Verrucomicrobiia bacterium | reverse complement strand
GGCCAAAACTCCGCTATGTGGGAGACTATGAGTTGATCGAAGAGATTGCGCATGGAGGGATGGGCGTGGTGTATAAGGCTCGGCAGCTTTCGCTCAACCGGCTCGTGGCAGTCAAAATGATCCTGGCCGGAAAATTGGCGTCGGGCTTGGCCATCGAGCGCTTCCAGAATGAGACCGAAGCGGCGGCGCAACTCGATCATCCCAATATCGTTCCGATTTTTGAAGTAGGGCAGCACGATGGCTTGCACTACTTCAGCATGAAACTGGTGGAGGGCCGTAATTTGGCCCAGGCCATTGGAGGCCAGCCGATGGAATTGGGACGGGCCGTCGAGATCATGATCAAGGTGGCCCGAGCGGTTCATTATGCGCATCAACGCGGCATTTTGCACCGGGATTTAAAACCCGCCAATATTCTGCTGGGGGCAGATGATGAGCCGCACGTGACCGATTTCGGCCTGGCAAAGTTGCTGGAGAAGGAAACCAGCCTGACCCAAAGCATGGAAATAATGGGCAGCCCGGCCTACATGGCGCCGGAAGTGGCAATGGGCAGAGCCAAGCAGGCGACGACTGCTGCGGATGTGTACAGCATGGGAGCGGTGTTGTATGAGATGCTTACGGGCAGACCGTCTTTCGAAGGAGAAAGTTATACCGACATTTTACGAAAACTGGTCGAGGAGGAGCCCAAATCGCCGCGGAGTTTGAACCGGCAGGTCGATCCGGATTTACAGACCATCTGCCTGAAATGCCTGCATAAAGACGCTGCGGCCCGCTATGGATCAGCAGAACAAATCGTCCAGGAACTGATTCTCTGGAAAACTGGAAAACCAATCGCGGCGCGGGCCATTGGAAACGGAGAAAGGTTTTGGCGTTGGTGCAAAAGAAAACCGGCCCTCGCCGCGACGGGCGCCTTCGCCGCATTGCTATTGGTTGTGATCAGCATCGGCGGACCTATCGCTCTCTGGCGGATCAACCAAGCCAAGTCCAAAGCCGATCTGGCCGCAAAGCAAGCCGTTTCCGAGAAGAAGGTGGCGCAGACCGAACTTTCGAGAAGTCGCGAGATTGTCCGATTTCTCAAGGAGATGCTGGCGAATGTTGGGCCTTCCGTGGCGCTGGGGCGTGACACTGTTCTGCTGCGCGAAATATTGGATAACACCGCAAAGCGAATTACAGCGGAGTTGACCAATCAGCCGGCCATAGAAGCTGAACTGAGGAGCACATTGGCCACCACCTACACCGACCTGGGCGAGTATAAAGTGGCGGAGGAAATGTTGCGGCGCGCAATTACAATTAGCACCAAGCTTTATGAAACAAATTCGCTCTTCGAGGCGGACGAATGGCATCAATTGGGTGGAGTGCTTTATTACCAGAATAAACTCTCCCCGGCCGAAGCCGCATATGGGCGCTCGAGTGACATTTACCAAAGACTCGTAGGAACGAATAGCGTAGAAATGGCGGGAAACATTAGCAGTATGGCCAACCTGCGCGAGAAACAAGACAAATTCGAAGAGGCTGAGAAACTGAGCCGCACCGCCCTTGCCCTGAAAGAGAAGTTCTTTGACAGAAAGTCGCCGGATATAGCAACGGCGCTGTGCAACCTCGCGAATCTGCTGGGAAAACTTGGAAAATTTGAGGAAGCAGAAAAACTCTCGCGTGAGGCATTTGAAACCCGGCAGGCTACCTTATCCACGAATCATCCACATCTGCAGGTCTCGATGGATGATCTGGCGAATATCTTAACCGCGCGCGGAAAGCTAAGCGAGGCGGTTGATCTGCAAACGAAAGCATTGGCTATGCGCCGAAGAAATTTGGGCGATTCCCATCCAAGTGTTGCCACGTCGTTGTGCAATTTAGCGAATGTGCAATGGCAAATGGGCAAATTGAGCGAGGCTGAGGCGAACTATCGCGAAGCAATTAGATTGGAGGAGCAGTCCAGCCGCGGCACCAAGTCCCCCACTGATCTTTCCAATCTAGCCGGGCTGCTCACGCAACAGAACCGGTTGGCAGAAGCAGAGGAACTGATGCGAGAGGCAGTCCTACTGGAAGAAAAACAATTCGGAGCAGACAGCCTGAACGCTGGCAGGGCCATTGGAAAATTGGCGCAAGTGCTCTTTGCGCAGCACAAATTACCAGAAGCAGAGGAGATGGCGCGGAGAGCCATGGGGATTTGGGAAAAAGAGAGGCCGGATGACTGGCGCACTTTCAGCGCAAAAAATATCGTGGGAGGAATCCTCCTGCAGGAAAGGAATTTTCGAGAGGCCGAGCCGCTCCTCATGGAGGCTTATCGGGGTCTAAAGCAGCGGGAGAGCCGGATTACAGCAGCTGGGAAGGACCTTTACAAATCGGTCTTCCGCAATCTGGCGGCTTTGTACCTGGCCACCAATCGTTCAAACCTCGCCTATGAAGTTCAACAGGAATTAAAGAGTTACAGCTCCAACGGAAGAATGGGGGCGCCCGGCCCGAGCAAATAATTCGAACTTCTTTTTCAGATTTTTTTGTAATCCTGCCAGAAATTTCCTTTAGCAGGAGGTAAGACCTTAAAAGCCCCGCACGCAGTGCGCGCGGCATTAAAGGAAAAAACCAATAAACGAAAGGCACGCAACCTATGGGCACAAATAAGCAAATGGTTCGCTGGGCCGCGCTGGCGGCAATAGTGGCGGGGCAAATATTAACTTCATCGGCGTTCGCGCAAGTCAAGGCGCTGCCGGGGGGGCGCCAAAAGCTTTGGGCAAAGTTTGGGCCAGTGGATGGACACGTATTGGACGTGGGCGCTTGGCGGAGCGACCCTGCCAAACGACGCCCATGGAAACGCGGTGGTGAAGGGCGTGGCGCTTATGGCTTTCCCGTCAGCTCCAGGAGATGGCACGCCTGGGAGCATTGACATAACTCTTAGCGCTGGAGAAGGGTTTGCAATTCCGTTCTTCGCGTTTCTTGGAAATAGTTACTCGGATGGAACTCCCCCGGATACATTTGCAGCGCTGAGCGTTTTTCAGACTTTGGACATCAGCGTCACGCTGGATGGTGTAACAATTGTCGATGGCAGCAATGTGATGCAATACTTCACGGAGTTTTATTTTAATCCGGCCATTCCGTTGAATTCCCCGCCGGCAAACGCCTGGATTTGGGCCCAAACGGTTGGGGTAGTGCATGCCCCATTACCAGTGGGGAATCATGTCATGAAAATGCATGTGCGAAACACTGAGCCGGCCTACGGATTCACGTTTGAATACAACAACACCTGGAACATTCACGTGACAGGACGATAACGAACAGGAGTGAGTGAGCTTCAGGTTTGCCGCTTAGGAGCTAAACAGGGGAACACCGGCGCGCTGAGAGACCTCGCGCGCCGCGCTTCTGCGTAAAGGGAAGATGTGCGAGAAGTGCTTTTGGACGGCGCGGACCTTCTTAAATATCGTGTCATGGTGTGACTGGGACATGTGGCTTCACATTCGATCTGCACCTGGGAGTTTTTAAAAAGCAACGTGTTTTCGTTCATCAGTTTTGAAGCCACCATTTTGCAGTATTTAGTATCGAGTTCCACGCCGATGCTATTTCGACGATGTTTGAGCGAAGCGACCATGGTTGTGCCGGTCCCGCGGAAGGGATCGAGGACTGTGTCGCCAGTGAACGAGAACATTTGGACAAGGCGTGAGGCAAGTTCAAGGGGATCTGGCGTCAACTCGAAAGCATAGTAACCAAGAAATATGCGGCGGCAACCGCAATCGGAGGGATTCTGCGCTCTAAGCACTAGACCAGCAACTAACGCTTGCAGCAGCGGAGCGCTCTCCTTATTTTCGAGGCTATGAAAAGGTACTTTGTGTTGAGCGCGCTTCTGCTGGGTTCATGGTTCGGCCCTGTTTGTTCCTTTGCGCAGGACGCCGCCGCAATCGCCGAGAAGCAGGAAGCCGAGGACCGCTATAAACGCATGAACGCGCGTTTGGAGGACCTGGAGACGAGCATGGAGCGCCAGCGCCAGACGTTCACCCGGTTGAACGACGAGATTCGCACGCTACGCGACGAGGTCGGCAAGCTGAGCAGCGCGACAAAGGAGGTAGCCACGCAGGAGGATATCCGCACTTTGGCCAAGGCGATTGAGAAGGTGGACCAAAACCGCCTGGCGGGTGACAAAAAGATTGCGAGTGATACGGCCGACATGTTGAGCGAGTTCAAACATTACCTGGACAAGATGCGGCCTCCGAGCATTCCTTCCCATGATCCCGTAAATGGCACGGTCAACTCTGGCGGAACTGCCGGGCCAACGGGTGGAAATCCAAAGAGTAATACTGGCGGCACGCAAATCGAAAAGCCAACACCTCCCGCGAGGGAATCGGGGTATGAATATAAGATTCAGCCGAACGACACGCTCTCGCGGATCGTGAC
>DASWRJ010000290.1:0-3761 GCA_036403255.1 Verrucomicrobiia bacterium | reverse complement strand
GTCACCGATACCTACTTCGTCGTCGCGCATTTCCATTACATCATGGTGGGTGGTATGGTGCTTGGGTTTATGGGCGGGCTACACTATTGGTGGCCAAAAATCACCGGGCGCATGTATCCCGAAAAACTCGGCCAACTCGCCGCGCTTGTCACCTTCATCGGGTTCAATCTCACCTTCTTCCCGCAATTTGTTATGGGCTATCTCGGCATGCCGCGCCGTTATCATGCTTACCCGGCGGAGTTTCAAATTTATCATGTCCTCTCGACTGCGGGCGCAAGTATTCTTGGTGTTGGTTACCTTTTGCCGATTTTCTATTTTATCTGGTCGCTCTATCACGGCAAAAAGGCGCCGGCCAATCCATGGAACGCCACCGGACTGGAATGGCAAACGACATCACCTCCACCCAAACACAACTTCCACGAAACGCCCATCGTCGATCGCGGCCCGTATGACTACGCAGCGCTCGCGGCGGAACAGGAGGCGCACCATGGCTAACGGCGCCACAACCCTGGCCGAGCAATTCGACTCGCTCGAGCAACAGCACGAAGCTTCGACGCTCGGGCTCTGGACTTTTCTGGCCACTGAAATCATGTTCTTTGGCGGACTCTTCACGGCCTATACGGTTTATCGCCACGCCTACCCGCACTCCTTTGCTGTCGGCGGCAACTTAAACAATCTGCTCCTCGGCAGCATCAATACCGGAGTGCTTCTCACCAGCAGCCTCACGATGGCTCTGGCTGTGCGCGCGGGCCAGCTCGGCAGAGCGAAGGCGCAGATGCGCTTTCTTCTAATCACGATTTTCTTCGGACTCGCATTCCTCGGCATCAAAGGCTTCGAATATGCCGAGCATTTCCAGGAGCACCTCTTTCCGGGCCCGGCATTTAATCCGAAGCTGGCAAATCACACGCAGCTCTTTTTCGTGTTCTACTTCGCCATGACTGGACTGCACGCCATTCACGTCATTGTGGGCGTGGGCCTGCTCGCGGTGATAGCGCTGATGGTGCGACACCGGCCATTCACATCGAGCTATTACACGCCTATCGAGATGACGGGCCTCTACTGGCATTTCGTGGACATCGTCTGGGTCTTTCTGTATCCACTCATGTACCTCATCAATCGCCACATCTCATGAATGGCCATGTTCTGCCAGTCAAAAGTTACGTGCTCATTTGGGCCGCGCTGCTCATGCTGCTTGCGGTCACACTCGGGGCGGCCGAGCTCAACCTCGGCCCGCTAAACGGGGCGATCGCCATGACGATTGCGCTCGCCAAAATGCTGCTCATCATTTTGTTTTTCATGCATGTGCGCTTCAGCAGTCGCATGACCTGGGTCTTCGTCGGCGCAGGTTTCCTTTGGTTTTTGATCATGATCCTGCTCACGATGAACGACTATCTCGCTCGCAACCTCGCTCCTGAGTAAGTGTTTGTTAATGGTACAAAAAGAACGGCCCGCTTGCGCAGGCCGTCTCGAAAATATTTTCAGAAAGAAGCTTAGGCCTGAGCCTCGCCTACTTGGAACCGCACGAAACGGCGAATTTGAATTTCATCACCCAACTGCTTGCTCAAGGAGCCGATGTGCTCCTTGACGGTGACTTCGGAATTCTTCTTCACAAAGCCTTGATCAAGCAGACAATAGCCCTGATAAAATTTCTCGAGCTTGCCTTCGACGATCTTGGCAATGGCCTGGGGCGGCTTGCCTTTGACCTGTTCGGCAGCGATTTCCTTTTCCTTCGAGAGCATATCGGCGGGCACTTGCTCGCGCGAAACGACATACGGATGGGCCGCCGCAATCTGGAGCGTGATATCGCGCACCAATTGCTTAAAATCGTCGTGGCCGACGGTTGCTTCCTTCCCCGCGCCGACTTCCACGAGCACACCGACCTTGCCGCCAGTATGGATGTACGCGGCTACCATTCCGTTGCCGCTAACCTCCAGGCGATGGAAGCGTGAGATCTTGATGTTCTCGCCGATTTTGGCGACCTGCGCCACGCGATCGGCCTCGAGGTCTGCGCCCGGATTAGCCACGAGCTTTTTCGCAACGTCATCGCAAAACGCGCGGAAATTCTCGTTGCGCGCCACAAAGTCAGTTTCGCAATTTACTTCGACGAGCACGCCGATTTTCGCCCCAGGCTGGATGTACTGCACGATCAATCCCTCGTTGGCCTCGCGACCAGCTTTCTTAGCCGCGGACGCGACGCCCCTCTTGCGGAGAAGATCCACCGCCGCGTCCAAATTCCCGTTCGCTTCGGTGAGCGCCTTCTTGCAATCCATCAACCCTGCATTGGTCATCTCGCGCAGTTTGCCCACTGCCGCTGCTGTTATCTCTGCCATAATAAATTCAGTTAACTTTCAATTCTCAGGAAAAATCCTCCCGTGGCGCACGCCACGAGTCATATCCGTCAGGGTCAAGGCCCGGCCGGTTAGGCCGGGACCGCAGCCGCTGCTGCTGGTGCGGATGCCACCGGTGCTGGGGCCGCTGCGTCTGGAGCTGGCGCTTCTGCCGGAGCTGCCGGTGCCTGCGTCTCTTCACCCGATTTGCGCCGGGCGTACTTCGCTTCGTACTCGCCGCGCGCCTGGGTAACGGTCTGCACAATGGTCGTCAAAATCAATCGCACGGAGCGGATGGCGTCGTCATTGCCGGCGATGGGATAATCCACCAGATCCGGATCACAATTCGTGTCCACAATCGCGACGAGCGGAATTTTCAAGCGGCGCGCTTCGGCGACCGCGTTATGCTCGCGCTTGATATCGACGACGAACATGACCCCGGGGAATTTGTCCATGCTGCGGATACCGTCGAAATACTTCGACAGACGCGCATGCTCACGGCGAATCATCGATTGCTCCTGCTTCACGTACTGATTCATCGTGCCGTCTGCTTCCATCTTTTCGATCTCTTTCATGCGCCCGATGGAGCGCTTGATCGTTTGGAAATTCGTCAACGTGCCGCCGAGCCAGCGTTCTGTGACATAAAATTGATTGCAAGCCTTGGCCGCTTCGCGCACGGCTTCCTGCGCCTGCTTTTTGGTTCCGACGAAGAGCACATTCCCGCCCTGCCGACAATTCTTGGCGATGAAATCGCACGCGGTCTGGAGCTGATTGAGCGTTTTGCTCAGGTCGATGATGTGAATGCCGTTGCGCGCGTCGAAGATGAACTGCTTCATCTTGGGGTTCCAGCGCTTCGTTTGATGCCCGAAATGGACACCTGACTCCAACAATTCCTTTACACCAATAGATAACACAAACTTTTCCTTTTGTTAAAAGCCCGCCACTCAGGGCGAACCATCCCGCGGAAAACGGGATTGTTTTAGATGTTTTTCTGGCCCCCGAACTCGATTGAGCCCGGAATTATGGCCGTTTTCCCACTTTTTGCTCGAATAGCCATAAGGCACCCCAGCAAATAGGGGGACGCAAAGTAACAAACGTTGGGCGCTGTGCAATATATATTTGCGGCGAAATATGGCCTTGGAGTGGTCCCCTGGTCAGTCCTTTCCTGGGGGGCAGTGCGAACTGTTCGGGTTTTGAGGCCGAGCTGGTGGATGCATAAAAATTAGCTTGGTTTAGCTCGGTCCAGCTCGACTAGGACGATTGTTTTCAGGTTATCAGGTTCTCAATCAAGTCTTCAGGTGGAGATGGGCCACTTGCCGAATGGTTGTCAAAGCTGGCGACCGCATGCTGTTTTAGCTTTGACTGGCTTTGACTAGCTTTTACCAGGTTTGACGAGCTTTGACTGGCTGGCGCACCTCAAGGGGATTTCCGGTC
>DASWRJ010000289.1:0-7787 GCA_036403255.1 Verrucomicrobiia bacterium | reverse complement strand
TCACTATGCCGGCCTCACGACCAGTATGGTCCAGGACAATGGCGAGCCGATGACCCGAGCGTTGCATGCGCCGGAGTGCAATTTCGAGGCGCAGATCTTCGTTCAGGTAAAGGGCCGGTTTTACAAAATCGCCGGCCGGCCGGTTTTCATCCACCGGTTCACCAAACAAAACCTGCCGCAGATTCAACAAGCCGATAATTCGTTTGCGTGAGCCATCCTGCCGCCAGACAGGCAATCGGCTGTGACCTGTTTCGCGGCACAACGGCAGCACTTCCTTAATTGCCGTTTCATTTGAAACGGATACGGTCCTGTCAATCGGGACCAGCACCTGGCGCACGGAAAAATTCTGCAGGTCGAGGACGCGATTGATCATGGCGCGTTCCTCACGCGTCATCCCTTGCGCCGACTCCTGCATAACGATACGGAGTTCATCACGATTCCCAAACAGATGCCCCGTAAAGCGCTGGCCGCCGGTCCAGCGGAGCAACCCGCGCGAGAATAGCGTCATTAGGGCCACGATCGGCTTCATCGCAAAATGCACCACGCCAAAGGGCAAAGCCAGCGCGAGCGAAAGCCGGTTGGGATACATGCGAAAGAGCATTTTCGGCAGCAACTCGCATAAGGAATAAAAGACAATCATGCTCACAGCCAGAGCCATGCCCCATAAGGCTGGCCAGGGATGAAGCCACTTGTGCAGAGCCAATACAATAATTCCAAAGGCGAGCACATTGGCCACGATATTGCCGACGAATATCGTCCAAAGAAAATTCTCCGGATTCTCGAGGTAGTCATAGAGCGCCGCCGCTCGCCGATTGCCGTCGCGCATCAAGCGCCGCACGCGCAGGCGGCTGAGCGCGAAAACGCCAGATTCCATTCCCGACAAAAGGAACGAGACGGCCAGGCAGACGCTGAAAAGCAGGACAAATAAAACGCGCATGGCTCCTATTTTTTCCTGCTTACCTCCACCAGCAGCTCACGCACATGCCGTTCGTCGGCGGATTGCGCAGTCAACCGCAAACCCCGGAATTGCACTGATTGTCCTGGCATAGGCACGACTTCAGCCAAGTACATCATTAACCCGCCCATCGTATCGACCTCATCTACTTCACCAAGGCCTGGATATTCCCGGCGGAAATCTTCTAGCCGCATGGTGCCGTTGACGCGCCAACGGCCGGGCCCGAGCTTTTCCATGACGAAACCGGTTGCTTCAGTATCACCCCGAATTTCGCCAACTACTTCTTGGAGAATGTCTTCGATCGTCACCAAGCCAGCCGTGCCACCATATTCATCCATGACAATGGCCAACCCACGATGCTGGCGCTCGAGGCTTTTGAGCAATTGCAGCAAATTCATCGTCTCAGGGACGAAGGATGGAAAGTCAATCGCCTCTGACAGATCCACGTGTGGGTCGAGCAGGAGCCGTTGAGCATCGAGAATACCAACGATCGTGTCTGGAGTTTCATCGTAAACAGGAATACGGCGATGTTTTATCTGTCGAGCTGCGGTCAGCATATCCTCGACACTAAGGGCATCCGAAATGGCATTCATCTGCGAAAGGGATTTCATCACGTCCTTGGCTGTTTTTCGGTCAAGGCTGATGATTTGCAGAATGATCTCCTTTTCTGATTTCGCAAGCGTGCCTTGCTGGTAAGCCATTTCCAAAAGTTCCTGGTATTCTTCGTCCGTCGGATTTGCGCTGGACCGACTTGTCCTGGGGACAACGAGGCTGAGAAGTTTGTTATTGAACTGCTGGACCAGGTGCTGGAGCCAGCCGGTGGATCCTTGCAGAAGGAGAATGGGACGCGCCAGCCGCAAGGCCCACTGTTCAGGGGCCCGGACAGCGAGGGCTTTGGGGAAAACCTCGCAACCGACTAGAATCCAACTCAAGGCGGCGAGAAAACTGACGTAATTTGGCCAAAGGCCCTCCAGGGCTGGCCAGAAGATAAGTGCGACGATGCTGGCATTCGCGACTGTGTTTCCCAAAACAATGGTGGCGAGCAGTTCGGAAGGCTGCTCGAGGAGCCGCGTGAGGATCGCGCCTTTCTCCCGATTGCGTTCGGCCAATTGGCGTGTTTTCCATTTGCCGAGGGCAAATAAAGCCGATTCTGTGAGGGCAAAAAAGAAACTTGCCCCCGAGGCCAGAATGATGCCGGCCAAAACCAAGTAAGCTGTCGCGCCCATTGCTGCGTTGAATATTGCAAAAGCAGGACTGAAAGCGAACAGGAATTCAAAAGGCCGCAGGCCGCGCGGCTTTGGGCAGGTGGGAGTCTCAAGGCTTCAAAAATCAAAGCAGGTTGAGAGTTCCTGGCTGCCACAAAGCCGGAACGGCGTGCGGCCTTTTTACTGGACGCAAGTTTTGAAATCAGTGGGGATAAACCCGCGGGACGGATACCGAATCAGTCTTAGAAACTGGACGGGCGGTACCCTGAGCTATAGGCAGCGTTGCAAAACAAATTACAACAGTGCATTGCTATCCCATCTCGTCCCGCGGGTCTCGATTACTCGAAGTTCCTCCCCCTTGAAAATTGTTTTAGCCAGTCCACAGCCTGTAAGTTAAGACGGAGAAAATGTTGAATTGTTCTGGTGCTGGTGAGCGAAATCAATCGGCATGGTTAATTCAAAGCCACGCCCCGGCGAATATAGGTCGGCACATCCAGATCCTGCCCATGGTGAATGGTCGGCTCGCTCTTCTCGAAACGGCCCTTGGAAATGATTTCCAAAGGCAATTGCCCTTGCAGCAAGCGTGAGTTGGATTTACGTCCGTGCCGATTGACATTGCCCTGCGAGAGCAATTGTTCCGTTTTTTCAGGAGTCGTAGCTGGAGGCGGCGCAACAAATCGCGACGCGGGACGCGGAGTCGTGCCGAGGCCAACCAAATGAGTTTCCAAATCGGAAGTAAGCGGATGATTCCCTATGCCATTCCAGCGGTCCAAATTATCCTGCTGCGGTTCTTCCGGACGGCCCCGGCGTGAAGCGATGACCATGACAATCAATTGATCTGTAAATTGTTCCTCGATGCTTGCGCCCATGATTATGTGCGCGTGCTCGCAATGCCGATTGATTTGCTCCATTACCCGGTTGACATCAGCCATGGTGAGGTCCGGCCCGCCCGTAATGCAGATCAGCGCACCTGCTGCCTCGGCCAACACCTGGCCGCCTTCAATCAAAGGATGCGCCAAAAGTTTTTCCACCACTTCACGCGCTCGATTTTCTCCACGGGCTTCGGCTATTGCGAGGGAGCTTTCGCCATGGTTACCGCGCGTGATGGCGCAGAGATCGGCAAAATCCACATTAATCAGACCTGGCCGCGAGAGCAGACGCCATATTCCGCGCACCGCTTGCGCAACGAGGTCATTGGTAATCTGAAACGCCTCGAGCAAACTGGTTTTCTCATCAATCAGCTTGAAGATTTTTTGATTGGGAAGACAGATCACCCCATCCGCCGCCGCCTTTAATTCATGCAATCCGATTACCGCCTGACGTTGCCGGCGCGTGCCTTCACAATCGAATGGCAGCATTACCATCGAGAGCACCAAAGCGCCTGCTTCCTTGGCTAATTTAGCCACGACCGGTCCAGCGCCCGTGCCCGTGCCGCCGCCCATGCCGGCGACAATAAAGATTACGTCCGCGCCCGAGACCAGCGACCGAATTGCTGCGGCGTCTTCTTCGGCGGCCTGGCGTCCGCGCTCCGGATCGCCACCCGCGCCGAGGCCGCGAGTGCTTTTAGAGCCGAGCACGAGTTTATTGTTGATCGTCCCTTGCGCGAGGCTGGCTGCGTCGGTGTTGAGCAACACGAATTCAATTCCCTCGCTCAATTGCCGATTCAAATGAGTAACGGCATTGCAGCCAGCGCCGCCCACGCCAATAACCCGAATGCAAAATTTCTTTTGTAGAGGTTGCACATCCATGTTTGGGGTTTCTTGCTGATCCATAGTTGTTTCCATTGAGAGAATCCGTTCTAAATCCTCCAGATCTATTTCCGCAATTGTTGGAGCGTTACTCACGGCGCAGGAAGGTGCCGATTGCGTTTCGGACGCTGCGCGAAAGCGCGCTGCCGGTTTTTTTCTTCATTTGAAACGAGCCGAACTTCACAAGCCCAATGGCCGTCGCAAACTCCGGTTGGTCGAGGGCCGATTTCAAACCGCTAATGCTGGTCGTCTGGCCAAGCGAGGCTGGCAATTGGAATATGTGCTCCGCCAGTTTTAAAATGCCTGGTGTCCGAGCTCCGCCGCCGGAGAGAAACACTCCCGCGCGCAAATAGTTCAGCAGGCCGGCTTTGGTTAATTCCTGTTCGATCAACTCGAAAATCTCCTCCAGACGCAAGGACATGATCTTGCGCAGGTGTTCCAAATTGATGATTTTCCCAGGTGCGCTCAGGTCATTGCTGGTCGAGACAGTCTGCCCCTTATCACCTTCTTCGACAACGGCGGCACCATGCTGGATTTTTAGCTCCTCAGCTTTCCCGAGCGGAATCTTCAAACCATACGCCAGGTCGTTCGAGACATGATCGCAACCGACCGCCAGCACGCCCGTGTGTTTGATAATGCCATTGCTATAAACGACGTATTCCGTCGCACCGCCGCCGATATCGATGACGAGCGCGCCGAGTTCCTTTTGCTCGCTAGTGAGCAAGGCCAGCGAAGATGCGAGTCCATTGAACACAATCGCTTCGACTTCCAATTGCAAGCCTTTGACAGCGCGAATGGGGTTTTGGAGGCGATTGAAATGGCCGTGAATCACGTGCATGTCCACCTCGACGCGCGCGCCAAGCATGCCGACCGGATCGATGATGCCGTCCTGGCCATCCACCAAAAAATGCTGGCGAATGGCGTGCAGCACATAGTTCTCGGCGGGCAAATTGATCGCTTTCGCGTTTTTAATCACGTCCTCAACGTCGTCGCGTGTGATTTCACGATCGGCAGAGACGACCGGGTGGACGCCGCGATTGGTGAAGCCGCGGATATGCCCGCCGGTCACGCCGAGATAAACGCTGCGAATTTCCACGTCCGCCATGTGCTCGGCTTCGACAATGGCGTTGCGAATGTCTTCCGCCGCGGCTGAGGCGTCGCAGATTTCGCCTTTGCGGATGCCGCGCGAGCGCGATTGGCCAACACCGACAACGTTCAGAGCGCCGGAGGCATTGATTTCGCCGACGACAGCGCACACTTTGGATGTGCCTATCTCAAGGCCGACTACTATGGAAGAGGGATCAAACATTTTTCTTCCTGGTTCGATTTGGTTTTAAGGTTTTTGGAACTTGCATCGGCGCGAGACTGGCCTCGAGCCAGCGCGCCGGGACATTGTTTGCGACGGACAAATCCACCCACGACACGGCCTTGCCATTCTTCTGGCCGTAGTCGTAAATGGCGCGCCAGCGGCGCATTTGCCGGTCCATATCAGAAAAGCCAAACACCACTTCGCTCCCCTGGCTGGTGGTCGCTTGCAAAATATTTGGCGAACTCAAATTGATTTCCTTCAAATCGAGAAACGAAGCCATCGAAGAGCGGTCAAACGCCTCCAACAATTCAAGTGCGGCGCGCACTTGCGCTGACTCCAGTTTGCGCCCGATGCGCACTTCCGCCGGGGATAGGCCGAGCAAAACCGGCAAGCGGTCATTCGTCTGGCCAGGCACCGCGCGCTGCTGCGATTCGAGCGGCCACATCACGCTGCCCTCAGTGTCCACGAAGAACACGGCATTGCTCGCGGCGCCCAGTTTCGGTCCCATTGCAAACTGCGCAACGGGTTCCCGCTCGGTCACACGAATGCGCAAAGTATGCGGCAATACACGCTCGACAAACGCCGTTTGGATTGCCGGAATCATCTCCAGGTCGCGCTTCACCCGCCCCAAATCGAGAGCGAGCAAGTTGTCGTCATACTTCACCCCGGCCCAGCGACGCAGTTGCGCCGGCGCAATCGCGCCGTCCGTCTGCGCGTCAATTTGGTGCAGCGCGAATGACGGGTTCTCATACAAAAATCGGCTCAACAACCATTCACCGCCGCGCCAGACCACAAAGACTCCGATGATTGCCACGAATGTGGCGGAGAGCGTCACGGCCGCTCGGCGAAACCGGAGCTTCCGGCGCTCGGTCGAACGCAGCTTTACATCCAGAATGTGTTTCCGCTCGAAACGGCGGTTCTTCTTTTTGCGTTTCAGAAACATTGGGCAAGGCGGCCTGAAGGCCGGAAAATAAATGGGAGTCGCAAGAGCTTAAGGATGCTTAGCTTCGTCTTTGGCGTCTCCAGAAGGTGTTTAGGCTGCTTCCAAAAACTGTTTGGAAATCTTCCGCGCTTATATAAGGATATCCCAGATGGCGTTTGGAACGTTCCGAACGTCGTTTGGGACATCAAAAAATGGCCAAAGCGGCCCGACTATTTCGATGCTCCAACCGCACGCGAAAGGCTCAAATCCACCATTTCCTGACACAATTCAGCAAAACTCCAACCGGCAACGGCGGCGGCTTTGGGCAAAAGACTGGTTTCGGTCATGCCAGGCAGCGTGTTCACTTCGAGAATGACCGGTTCACCGGACGGACGGAGCATGACATCGACTCGCGCGTAATCGCGACCGCCAATGGCGCGAAATGCGCCAAGCCCTGCTTCCTGAATTGCGCGGGTGGTGATTTCATCGAACGGCGCTGGACAAAAGTACTCAGTCGAGCCGGGCGTGTATTTGTTGTGGTAATCGTAAGTGCCTTGCTTGGGGCGGACCTCGACCACGGGCAGCGCTTCTTTGCCGAGAATGCCGACGGTGCATTCGCGGCCCAAAATTCGTTCCTCGACCAGCACACGTTCATCATAACGGAGCGATTCGGTGAGAGCGGCCGCCCAGTCCGCGACGCGATCGACAAATTGGAGCCCAACACTCGAGCCCTGGCGAACCGGCTTTAGCACAACGGGTGGTTCCCAACCACGCGGCCAGGGCGCGCCTGGCGCTTCAATGACGATAAACTTGGCCGTGGGCACATTTGCTTCAAGGCAGCGTTGCTTGGTCAGGACTTTGTCGAACGCGATGCGGCTGGATTCCGCATCGCAGCCGGTGTAAGGCACGCCCAGCCCATCAAGTTGTTTCTGGATTGTGCCGTCCTCGCCGTAAGTGCCGTGCAGCGCGAGGAAGACGACATCAGTCTTCGGCGGCAGTTTCCAGCTGTCACCTTTTGGATCGATTTCGGTGACTGCGTGCCCGAGCGAGCGCAAGGCCTTGGCGACGGCCGAGCCTGACTTGAGCGAGACTTCCCTTTCGGCGGATGGACCACCGAGCATGACAACGATTTGCAAAGGCACAAACGGATTACTCGCCGAGAATCTCGACTTCAGTTTCCAAATCAATGCCGCGGGCGGCCTTGGCACGCTGTTTGATGATGTCAATCAGGTTGAGCACGTCGCGCGCGGTGGCGTTGCCTTCGTTGACGATGAAATTGCCGTGCACATCCGAGACAACCGCGCCGCCGACGCGTGTGCCCTTGAGGCCGAGCTCATCGATAAGCTTGCCGGCGGGGATGGTCTTTGGATTCTTGAAAATGCAACCGGCGCTGGGAGCGGCGGGTTGGGATTCCCAACGCTTGTGGCTGAACGTGTTCATGCGGGCAGCGATGGTTAGCGGTTCGGCTTTCTGACCCTTCAGAATGGCGCCAAGGGCGATGTTGGTTTTGAACAGCGGGCAGCCGCGATATTCGACATTCACTTCGCTCGCGCGGCGCTCGTGGGCATTGCCCTCATAATCCATGAAACGAACGGACTCGACGACCTCGAAGAGCCAGGAACCCATCGCGCCAGCATTCATGCGCAAC
>DASWRJ010000288.1:0-3427 GCA_036403255.1 Verrucomicrobiia bacterium | reverse complement strand
AGCCATGGTTCAATTCCGTTCCGGTGCTTGAACCTTTTTCTCGATACAAGCGTCGTATTGTCTGCGTGTGGATCCAGTAATGGTGCTTCCAGAGCCGTCTTCAAGTTTGCTCCGTCTAACTATTGGGTGTTAATGGCGAGTCCGTACGTTCTTCTGGAGATAGAAAAAAAATTGCCACGCCTTGTTCCCACCGCAGCGCACGCGTGGAGCCAGTTAAAAAATGCCCTTATTACTGTCCCCGATGTATGGAGCCTAGATCGGCCGGTTATTTTTCATGCAGCCAAGGATCGCCCAGTGCTCTTTGCTGCCGCAGCATGGGCAGAGGTTTTGCTCACACTTGACCGAACTGATTTTGGGCCCGCTGTTGTCAACGGGTTTTTATGGGCTGGATATTTTAGCACCAGGAAAATTTTTAGAACGAGAGCGGGGTCTGGGCAGGCTCACATAACCGCTTTGCTTGTGTCAACATTCTGGCTCGTCAACCAGCATTCAATCTGGCTAAAAGTGCAGGATGAAATCCGCTCGCACGCTGGCCAGCATGCTGTTCCTGCTTTTGCTTAAGCCCTTGCTGCTTTCGGCTGCTCTCCCCGTTGGCTTCGCAAAAGTTGATATTACTCCGCAATTCAGCATTTTTCTAAATGGCTATGGCGCGCGGACAAATCCCGCCACCCGCGCCGGTCAGCACCTTTTCGCGCGCGCCATGGCGCTTGGCAGCGATACCGATGGAGCCGCGCTTTACCTCACATTGGACAATTGCGGTGTGCCCAAAGAATTGACCGATGCGCTGGCTCGCAAGCTGAACAAGCGGTTCAAAATCCCGCGCGAACGATTCGTTCTTTGCTCGACTCACACACATACCGGCCCATGTCTGACTGGGATTTTGCCCAATCTGCTCAGCCGCGAATTCACGGCGGAAGAACAAAAAGCCATCGATACTTATACCGAGCAACTCCTGGCCTGGCTGGAGGAATGTGCTGAAAAGGCACTCGCGGCGCGCCAGCCAGCGCAACTGTCCTGGGCGCAAGGTTCTGTGGACTTCGCGAGGAACCGGCGCACCATTAATGGGCCAGTGGATCATGCGTTACCTGTGCTCAAAGCCACGGATGCTCGGGGTCAATTGCTGGGGTTCGTCATTTCATACGCTTGCCATTGCACAACCCTCGGCTCCGATTACAACCAGTTTCACGGAGATTGGGCAGGGCAGGCGGGAGCGAATGTTGAACGGGATCATCCTGGAGCCATTGCGTTGGTTTCGATTGGATGCGGCGCGGATGCCAATCCGTTTCCCCGCGGCAAAATCGAAGATGTCCGGCAGCATGGAGAGGCTGTCGCTGGCGAATTGAAACGCTTGCTCGGCCAACCCTTCACACCGCTTCCCAGTTTGCCTGTTTGCCGCTTCAAGCGAATTGAATTGCCCTTCTCTGAACTTCCCACGCGCGAGCAATGGGCCGAACGCGCCAAGGAAAAAGGGATTGTTGGGTTTCATGCACGGAAAAATCTGGCGCGCCTCGCTCGCGGAGAAGTTCTCCCCACCAGCTTGCCTTACGCGGTCCAGACGTGGACCTTTGGCGATGAACTCGCCATGATTTTTCTCTCCGGCGAGGTAGTAGTCGATTATTCGCTTCGGCTCAAGCGCGAGCTCGCTCCGGCCAGGATTTGGGTCCATGGCTACGCCAATGAAGTGCCCTGCTACATTCCATCCCGTCGCATCCTTACAGAAGGCGGCTATGAGGCGGAGATGTCCCTCTGGTACTACGATCGTCCTGCTCGTCTCGCGCCCGCAACCGAAGACTTAATCATCGCCGCTGTGCATGAGCTTATCCCTGCAACCTTTAATATCGATCCGAAGCAGTCCGAGCTGCCCCCGCCCCAATCAGCCGCAGAAACGCTGGCTTCCATGAGACTCCAGCCGGGCCTCAAAGTCGAACTGGTCGCTTCCGAGCCGCTCGTCGAGAGTCCGGTCGCGATGGACTTTGGGGCGGATGGCCGGCTTTGGATCGCTGAAATGAGGGATTATCCTTCCGGATTAGATGGCAAAGGCCAGCCCGGTGGTCGTATCAAAGTCTTGAGCAGGTCCAGGCCAAATGGCACCTATGATTCGGCGGCAGTTTTTCTCGAAGGCATTCCATTTCCCACTGGGCTCATGGCCTGGCGCAAGGGCGTTTTGGTTTGCGCCGCGCCCGATATTCTCTACGCCGAAGATACTGATGGCGACGGCAAGGCCGACTCGATCAAAAAGCTTTTCAGCGGCTTCGCGACGCACAATTTCCAGGCGCGCGTCAATTGCTTGCGCTGGGGACTTGATGGGTGGGTTTATGGCGCGGCAGGTTTGTTCGGCGGAATGATTAAGAGTCAAGTTACTGGAAAAGAGGTGGAGTTGACCGGCCGCGATTTTCGGATGCGGCCTGACACCGGCGAATTTGAACCGGTGAATGGCTTGTCGCAGCAGGGCAGGGTGCGCGACGATTTTGGAAATTGGTTTGGCTGCGACAATAGCACGTTGCTCTGGCATTTCCCGCTCCCGGACCATTACCTGCGCAGAAATCCGTTTATCTCCGCGCCTGCCGCTCGCGTTTATCCCTGCAAAGATGCCGACCCAAATCAGCTTTTTCCGGCGAGCCGCACGCTCGCGCGCTTCAATAGCCCTGAATCTGCAAACCGCACGACTTCAGCTTGCGGACTGGAAATATTTCGCGATCAAACTTTTGGCCCCGAGCAAAATGCGTTCGTCTGCGAGCCTGTCCATAACCTCGTTCGCCGCATGTTAGTTGTCAGGGATGGCGTCACCTTTTCCGCACGCAAACCGGCGGGTGAAGCGCGCTCCGAGTTCCTTGCGTCCACCGATAATTGGTTTCGCCCGGTTGAGGCGCGCACCGGACCGGACGGAGCGCTTTGGGTGGTGGATATGTACCGGTTTGTCATCGAACATCCGCGCTGGATTCCGGCCGATCGCCTCTCGCAACTCGACGTGCGCGCGGGCGCTAGTATGGGCCGCATTTATCGCATCTACCCGGCCAGCACACCGCTTTCGAGCATTCCTGACCTCACCAAATCCTCCGACGCGGAACTAATTAAAGACCTTGAGAGCGCAAATGGTGTGGTGCGCGATTTAGCCCACCGCCAGTTATTGCTCCGCTCAAATTCCATTCCAATTTCAGCGTTGATGAATGTGGTGAATAACGGCGCTAATCCGTCTTCACGCGTTCAAGCACTCTGGCTCCTGCAAAACATTGGCGCAGCGAAAGAGGCGCAAACCCTAAAGTTGTTGCAAGATGCAAACCCGGAGGTTCGCCAAAACGCTGTTAAAATATCTGAAACTCTAATCAACACTCATCCGAGGTTAAGCCAGGCGATGGTCAAGATGGTCCGGACCGCGGATCTTAGCCTCGCCTTTCAACTTGCTCTTAGCCTTGGTGAATGGCGAGAT
>DASWRJ010000287.1:0-6580 GCA_036403255.1 Verrucomicrobiia bacterium | reverse complement strand
TTGGATCCCGGCGATGGGCATGTCCTCTGGAAAACCATTCGCCCGTCCGAAGCCGTGCAGGAGTCGCGGGAAGCCTTTAACACACCCATTGTTTTTGACAATAAAGGGCAAAAGGAATTGATCGTCGCAGGCGGTGATGCTCTCACTGGACACGATCTGAATACCGGAAAAGAGCTCTGGCGTTGGGCCACCTGGAATCCAATGAAAATCGGCCATTGGCGTCTAGTCACCTCACCCGCCGCCGGTGACGGTATTATTCTCGCCTCCGCCCCGAAGGGCGATCCGATTTATGCAATCAAAGCCGGTGGCAAGGGCGACATCTCCGCCAGCGGTCTCGCCTGGAAAAGTGAACCGAAAAGCCCCCTCACAACTGATGTGCCGACTCCTCTATTTTACCAAGGCGATTTTTTTGTGCTCAGTGACGTGCGTAAGAGCCTCTCCCGCGTTGAACCCAAAACTGCGAAGATAAAATGGACTGTCCCTATGCCTGGCCGCAGCAAGTTTGAGGCTTCACCCACGGGCGCTGATGGTAAAATCTATTGCCTGAATTTCGCCGGTGACGTGGTTGTGCTCGATGCCACAAAAGGAACGGTATTGCTAAACACTCCCATGGGCGACTCCGGTGATGACATGACCCGCTCCTGCATCGCCGCTGTGCAGGGTCAATTATTTATTCGCACCAACGCCAAGCTGTTTTGCGTGGGGAAGAAATAATTAATTGGACTTAAAATAATCGTCGCACTCTGCCGCGGCCGAGTCGCCTGAGCGTTTGTCGTCGAAACGTCGATTGGGTCCAGCCGAACGGATCAGTACGCCGTTGTCCGAGAAGTAAATCCGAAACGGAGTGCCCCATGGATCCACAAATTCACCTTTGTCATTCAATTGCGCCTTTTTTCCGACGAGGATGATCACGTTCTTGGGGTTGCCTCCTTTAAGCGCTTTGACGATCTCGGCGTTGCTGGCACCCACTGGATAACGGCCCAGATTCTCCTTAAACTGTTGAAGGGCCAGGAAAAGGTTGTCCACATCTTCATTCATTTCCCGGGCATGGACATTAAATCGCCAATTAGTGTAGAACCGTGCCACGAAAAATGCGCCGACGAGTGCCGCGATGACACCTGTAAGAAATACGAAACGTTTCATACCGATCTCATCGGCATGTCGGCACGGCCCTAAAGGAGTTTTTTGCCGATTATGATGTGGGTGGCGGGGCTGAGCTTTTCCGGGCCACGAGTTCCGCTGGAAGGCGTTTAGGCTCAGGCTTTTCCCCTCGCATCAGCCGCAGCATGGTCTCCATCGCGGCCATGCCCAGGCGCAGCTTCGGCTGCCGGACGGTCGTCAATGGCACCCTAAAATGCTCGCTGATCAGCACGTTGCCAAAGCCTACAATGGACATGTCCTCCGGGATGCGAATGCCCTGGTTTAACAAAACGGTCGCCGCGCCTATTGCGACCAAATCATTGGCGGCTTGAATTGCCGTCGCTTTGGGTGATTCTTGCAACATCTGCAGCGCAGCATGTTCACCTTCTTCTGTCGTGCTTCCGGCGGCAAAGATCAATTTGTCGTCCAATTCTATTTGCGCCTCTCGCAGGGCGCGGCGGTAGCCTTCCAGTCGCTCCTGCGAAGAAGGCGCGGCGGGTGGCCCGCTGAAAAACGCTATCCGCCGATGGCCCAGATCAATCAAATGTTTGGTGGCCGCGTAGCTGCCGGAAACATCGTCCGTTTCGACATTCGAAAACTTCTCGCAGAACGGCGCGCGATGGCCAAGCAGGACCGTTTTTGTTCCACGTCGCAATAATTCCTCGTAAAGAGGGACACTTGGATCCAATCGATAAACCGGCGTCAGAAAGAGACCATCCACTCGACGTGAGAGAAAACGGCGCACTATCTGGTCCTCGCGCTCGGGCAAATTAAGCGAGTGCGCCAGCAGGACGTCATAGCCTAATTCATACGCGCGGTCTTCAATGGCCATCACAATTCGCGCGAAAATGGGATTGGTGCTCGAGGGGATTATCAGGCCAAAGAGTTTGCTGGTCCGGGTACGCAGGCCCTGCGCCACGGAATCTGGCATGTAGCCCATTTGGGTTGCTAGTGCGCGCACCCGCGCCTTGGTCTCCGGGGAAATATCCTTTGCATTCCGGAGCACCTTCGAGACCGTCATCACCGATACACCAGCTCGAAGCGCAATATCTTTTAGCCGTACCATATCCTTAATTCACCGGCTGTCGCTGCCATTCAAACATTGGAACCGCTCCAGTTTAGCTTCCGCCGCAAAGTTTCAAAGAAAGAACTTCCTGCCAGGTGCAACAGCCGCACGCTTAAGCGGCTGCGGCATATATTTATTTCATCGCCTGGAGCCATGGGAATGGGAGGCTGCCCGTCCGCTGTCAAAATCGTTTCCACTTTCCGGTTCAATACCTTGACTGAGAGCAACGAATCGATGCTTACCACTACTGATCGATTCGATAACGTATGCGGGCAGATCGGAGTGATCGTAAAAACTTCCGCCGTTGGACTGACCACCGCCCCGCCCGCAGCCAGTGAATACGCCGTGCTGCCGGTGGGCGAACAAACGATCAGCCCATCGCAGCGATAGCGTGTCAGTACGTCGCCGTTTACACTGACTTCCAAATCAATCAATCGCGGCGCGGCACCGCGCGTAATCACAAAGTCATTCAGCGCCCGCAATTGCATCTGTTTTCCATACAAAGTCCCGCTCGCTTCTATTAATGGGCGGGACTCCAACCTTGTTTTCCCGGAGAAAATTTGCTGCAAGGCCAGTGGCAGTTGATGCGCCTGTACGTCTGTGAGAAAGCCGAGCCCTCCCGCATTGATTCCCACCAACGGCGTCATCGATCCGCCCGTCTCGCGCGCAATGCGCAGCATCGTGCCGTCTCCGCCAAACACCATCAGCAAATCAGCCTTGCGCGAAAGTGCTGCCGCATCCGGCAGCGTTTCCGATTTCAAACCGGACAGCTCCGCTGTCGCCCGGTCAATTGCCACGATGCGTCCGGTGGCTTCAATAAGCAGCGCCGCCTTGCGCACGAGGTTTCGGCACGCTGGCTTCTCTGAATTGGCGATCAGGCCAATCCTCTGAATTCTCTCACTCAGTTCTTTCAAGCAATATTAGGAATTCCTTGTTCCCAGCCGGCCCGAGCAGCGGGGACTCAGTCATCCCCTGCCATTTTATATTTGTTTTGGTTTGCACAAATTCTTGCAACTCGCTCAGCACTCGCGCATGAATCGCTGGATCGGTGATGACACCCGCGCCTTTATCGGCTTCGGCTTTGCCCGCTTCAAATTGCGGCTTCACCAAGGCTACGATTTTACCCGAAGGACGCAGCAAAGCAATCGCTGGTGGAAGAATTTTCCGTAGTGAAATAAACGAGCAATCAATCACGATGACATCCACAGGCTCGAATGGCTTGGGAAATTTCGCTGCCGTCAGCTCGCGGGCATTCGTCTTTTCCATGACGACCACTCGCCCATCCTGCCGTAGCTTCCACGCCAATTGCCCTTGGCCCACATCCACCGCATACACCTTGGTCGCGCCCTTTTGCAACAAGCAATCCGTGAATCCACCCGTCGACGCTCCCAGATCAATGGCCCTGAGTCCGTCCACTCTGACCCCAAAATGCATCAATCCGTGTTCCAGCTTGTAGCCCCCCCGGCTCACATATCGTTCCGCCTCCGCTAACTCGAGCTTGTCCTCCGGCCTAACTTTGTCGCTTGGTTTGGCCGCCGTATGGCCATTAACCTTCACTTGGCCGGCCAGGATCGCCCGTTGCGCCTTCTCCCGGCTGGCAATTAGGCCGTGCTCCACCAGCGCAATATCAAGTCGAACCATGCGCTCTAACTTCCCTCAGACGCGTCGGATTTGCAGTCGAAATTTGCCGCTCTTTTATTTTCCTCTTTCCGCCATTAATCTGCTTTGTGCAGAAGGCCCTGACATTATCGGTGCTCAGTGACGTCCATTACGCAGGCGCAGCCGAGCGTCAGCGCGTCAATTTCCTCTATGAAGGAGTCCAGAGCGCGGCCATGCGCTGCATGCTTAAGCTCTACCGCCGCTATATCTGGCTGCATAAACCTTTCGCCCATAATCATCTGCTTGATGAATTTATCATGAGCAATAAGGACTCCGATTTCTGCGTCGCCAATGGCGATTATTCCTGTGACTCCGGGTTTATTGGTGTAAGTGACGACGCCGCTTGCGCGAGCGCCCTCGAATGTCTCGCCAAACTCCGGGCACGGTTCGGTTCGAAATTTCAGGCCACCTTCGGCGATCACGAAATCGGTAAAACCATGATGGGCGGCCATTGCGGCGGCTTGCGTCTGCAAAGCCTCAAGCGGGCCCAGCAGGAACTACAGCTTCAAACGCTTTGGCAGGTCGAGTTCGGTTCCTATCTGCTCATAGGCATCACTTCCACCTTGCTTGCTTATCCCATTTACGAACCGGAAGCACTGCCCGACGAGCGCGTCGAGTGGCGCTCTGTGCGTGCGGAGTACCTGTGTTCGCTCGCCCAAACATTCGCCGCCATTCGGTCCAATCAACGTGTGCTTTTGTTCTGCCACGACCCCACTGCGCTTCCTTTCTTGATTCAAGTGCCAGAAGTCGCGGCCAAACTCGATCAGATCGAACGCACGATTCTCGGCCATTTGCATTCGCCACTGGTCTTTTTCAAAAGCCGCCTGCTCGCTGGTATGCCCGCGATTACATTTTTGGGTCATACGCCTCTTCGCCTGAGCCAGGCCTTGCGCCAGGCGCGGCACTGGAACGCATTTAAGCCGCTTCTCTGTCCCTCTCTCGCCGGCATCGAACTGCTGAAAGACGGCGGATTTTATACCGTTAAGTTGGATCCGACTGGCCAGCAGCCTGCTGAATTCCGCCTGCACCAATTTAGGAAGCTGCTCAAAAACCTTTGATGCGTTCCGTTAAAATCGGCAAAAAATTCCCCGTATCCAGATCCTTCCCTAAATTCCTAACGGATCCTAACGGCTCACTTTTAAGGGTAAATATCAATAATCGTCAATGTTTGCAGCCCTTCTAACGGGTCTAACGGACCTAACGGGTTCAAGAACATATATATATGTTCCACACGTATTCTAATCATCCTCCAGCCGACACTTTTCCATTCGCGTTGGTTAGTTAGTGTGCCCACAGCCGTCCAGCAGCTTTCAGGTCAGTTCCTGATAACTTTTGAACCCAATAAGCCTGAAAACCAACTGCATATTGATTCCTGATTCACAAACTCCCTCCGGCGCAGCTCACAACTGGGCTTGCTTCACACACCCGCCGTTGTTCAAATTCCCGCATTCCTATGGTGACACATGATTCGTCCCGCACCGAAGATGCTAAACCTGCCAGCGCGTCCTTTCAGCCATTCATTCCCGCCTCCGCGCATTTGCGCGAGTTCACGGCGCGCGCTCTCATTCTCGGCACCTTGCTCGGTATGGTCTTTGGCGCTTCTTCGCTCTATCTCGTTCTCAAAGTCGGTCTGACGGTCAGCGCCTCCATCCCAGTCGCAGTCATATCCGTAACGCTCTTTCGCCTCTGGTCCAAAACGGGCGGAAAAGACGCCACTATCCTGGAAAATAATATCGTTCAAACGGCTGGCTCCGCAGGTGAATCGCTCGCCTTCGGCGTTGGTGTCACCATGCCCGCGATTCTGATCCTTGGCTTCGATCTGGATATCACGCGCGTGATGCTTGTTGCTGGGCTCGGCGGCCTGCTCGGTATTCTCCTTATGATTCCATTGCGCCGCGCGCTCATTGTCGAGCAACACGGCCTTCTCAAATTCCCTGAAGGCACTGCCTGCGCCGAAGTCCTCAAGACCGGAGCGTCCGAGGAATCCCGAGCAGCCGCTTCCGAAGAGGGCAAAAAGTTCATGGCCTCTGCTGCATTAAACGCGCAAACCATCTTCTTCGGCTTCGCCATCGGCTTGGTCTATAAGACCATCAACCTCGCCCTCAAGGGCTGGAAAGAAGTCGCCGGCATGACTTTTGGCGGCGCGCTCAAAGGTGGTTCCATCGCCACGGAAGTTTCCCCGGAACTGCTCGGGGTCGGCTACATCATCGGCACACGCATCTCCTGTATTATGTTCGCCGGTGGCGTGCTCTCGTACCTCGTTCTAATTCCCCTAATCAAATTCTTTGGTGAAGGCATAACCGCTGCCCTCCCTCCTGGAAGTATCCCCATCAGCCAAATGGAAGCGCCTCAAATCCGCAGCGCCTACATATTATATATAGGCGCTGGCGCTGTTACCGCGGGTGGTATCATCAGCCTGATTCGGTCCGCGCCTACGATTTGGCATGGCTTGCGCGCGGGCCTTGCCGATTTCAGCCCACGCGCCGGAACTTCCGGCAGTCATCATGCCCCCCGCACCGAACGCGACCTCTCAATGAAAATTGTCGCAGGCGGCATCATTCTCTTGCTAGCCATCATCAGCCTGGTGCCGACCTTGCAAATGAACTTCGTCGGCGCAGTCTTAATTTTGATCTTCGGTTTCCTTTTCGTCACTGTCTCCTCTCGGCTCTGCGGTGAAATCGGCTCTTCCTCGAACCCTGTCTCAGGTATGACCGT
>DASWRJ010000286.1:0-6176 GCA_036403255.1 Verrucomicrobiia bacterium | reverse complement strand
CCGCTTAATGAATTTGCCGCTGCCGAAATTTACAAGCCGCTTAAAATGTCAGAGACAACCTATCTGCCCGCGCAGAAATTCCTCTCCCGCATTGCACCCACTGACAACACAGCAGGCAAAATGCTCCGGGGTATCGTGCACGACCCCACCGCGCGCATGATGGGCGGCGTCGCCGGCCATGCCGGCTTGTTTACCACTATCGCCGATCTGGCGCGGTTTGCTCGGATGATGCTAAACGAAGGCGAACTGGACGGCGTTCGGATTTTCAAACCTGAAACCATCAAGCTCATGACCACGGTGCATTCCCCCGAAGTGGTCGGAGCGCGTCGCGGTTTGGGATGGGACATCGACAGCGGCTACAGCCGATTGCGCGGCAAGCTGTTTCCCATAGGCTCGTACGGCCATACCGGGTTTACGGGCACAGCTATCTGGATCGATCCGTTTTCCAAAAGTTTTTGGATATTCCTTTCCAATCGCGTTCATCCCGATGGCAAAGGAAATATTCTTCCGCTCCAGGCCACGCTCGGGACGATCGCTGCGGAAGCGATTGACGATTTCGACTTTGCCAATGTGCCGGGCGCTTTGCCCGTTCAAGTCGCTTCCACAGTTTCGGCGGCGCCCGCACGCCCCTCAAACCGCAAGCCCGCGGAAGTGCTCAATGGAATTGATGTTTTGATTAAACAGAATTTTGCGCCTCTTAAGAAACTGCGTCTTGGCTTGATCACCAATCACACCGGCATCGACCGCCATCGCCGCCCCACCATCGACCTGCTGAAAAGCGCGCCAGAGGTCGAACTCAAAGCGCTCTTTAGTCCCGAACACGGCATTCGCGGTGAAGCTGATGAGAAGGTTTCAGACAGTGTCGATCAAAAGACAGGTCTGCCGATCTACAGTTTGTATGGCGCGCGCTTTTCCCCTTCGCCCGATCAGCTCAAGGACCTCGACGCCCTGGTTTATGATATCCAGGACGTTGGTTGCCGATTTTACACTTATATTTCGACAATGGGCAATTGCCTGCAAGCTGCGGCCAGGGCACATGTTAAATTCTTCGTGCTCGATCGCGCAAACCCCATCGATGGGCTTACCGTGGAAGGGCCGATGCACACCGGCAACTCCTCATTTATTGCCTGGCATTCGCTGCCATTGCGTACTGGTATGACTATGGGCGAGCTTGCCAAAATGTTTAATGCCGAGCTGCGCCTGAACGCGGATTTAATCGTCATACCCGTGCAGGGGTGGACGCGCGACATGTGGTTCGATGAGACGGGTTTGCCCTGGCTCAACCTTTCTCCCAACATGCGTTCGCTGCACGCCGCGACTCTTTACCCTGGGCTTGGACTGCACGAGACAGCACTCTCAGTCGGGCGTGGCACTGATACCCCGTTCGAACTCGTCGGCGCCCCTTATATTGATGACCTGCTCTTCGCGAGTGAGTTGAATAAGGCAAATCTGTCCGGGCTTCACTTTGTCCCGATCCGATTCACCCCGACCTACAGTACTTTCAAGGGACAATCTTGCGGTGGCGCATCTGTGGTTATAACGGATCGGGTTCATGCCCCAGTGGTCGATGCCGGAGTCCTTATCGCCCAAACTTTGCATCGGCTCTATCCAAACGATTTTGACATGAAGAAATTTAATCGCCTATTGCTCAGCAGCGGCACTGTTGAAGCAATTACCGCGGGCAAATCTCTCGCTGAAATTAAACCCGCCTGGACGCCCGGCCTGGACGAATTCGCCAAACGGCGCGCCAGGTATTTGATTTACAAATGAAATGCAGTGCATGCGGTCAATGAAGGCCAAATTGCCGCTGAATCAATGAATTTTCGGGGCTGAAAACGGGTCTTTTACTTTGATGGTCCATCGCCAAACAATCCTTGCTCTGCTGGTTATTTTCGCGCTTTGCGTGCGAGTCATCTCAGCTAAGGAACCATCGATCTCGTTCCGCAATGACGTGGAACCCGTCATCGCCAAAGCCGGATGCAATGCCGGCACCTGCCACGGCAATAAATATGGCAAAGGGGCTTTCAAGCTTTCCTTGCGCGGGCAAGATCCAGAACTGGACCTTTTGGCCATGACTCGGGATGGTTTCGCCCGGCGCATAAATCAATTCGAGCCAGACCAGAGCCTCTTGCTGCTGAAGGCCACCACCCAGATTCCACATGAAGGTGGACAGCGGTTCGACAAAACTTCCGAAGAGTACAAAATATTGCGCCGCTGGATTGCTGAGGGAGCCAGAGCCGATGCGGCTGTTACACCTTCTCTCGTGAGAATTGAAGTTTCTCCCGCCGAGCAAGTCCTGCTCGAGCCGCAGGATCGAGTTCAGATCAAAGCGAGTGCGATTTTTTCCGATGGCGCGAAGCGAGACATCACCGGCATGGCTGTTTACGAGCCAGCCAATACACTCGTTAAAGTGTCACATGATGGTCTCGTGCAGCGCGAGCAATCCGGTGAAACGACTGTGCTCGTGCGCTTTTTGCAGGCCCAGGAACCGGTCCGCCTGGCATTCGTGCCAGCAAGGCCTGGATTCAAATGGCGCTCTGTGCCAGAGAACAACTACATCGACGAGCAGGTTTTCGCGAAGCTCCGCACGCTAAGAATCAATCCTTCCGATCTCTGCACTGACACAATTTTTTTACGGCGCGCGTATCTCGATCTGCTCGGTATTTTGCCTGAACCGGAGGAAGCACGGGCTTTCCTGGAGGATCACTCCAAAAGCAAACGCGCAAAATTGATTGATGCGCTGCTTCAGCGCGACGAGTTCGCCGATTTTTGGGCACTGAAATGGTCCGATTTATTGCGGAATGAGGAGAAGGCGCTTGATCGCAAGGGCATCCAGGTCTTCCAACACTGGATTCGCCAAAGCATCGCCGAAAACAAACCGCTGGACGAATTTGTGCGCGAGATTGTGGCAGCGCGCGGCAGCACTTATGTGAATCCACCGGCTAATTTTTATCGCGCCATTCGCGACCCCGCCCAACGGGCTGAGTCAGCGGCGCAGGTATTCCTCGGCGTGCGGTTGCAATGCGCTCAGTGTCATAATCATCCTTTCGATCGTTGGTCGCAGGATGATTACTACAATTGGGGCACGATCTTTTCCCGCGTAAATTACAAAATCGTCGAGAACAAGCGCCGGGACAATCTCGATAAACATGAATTTATTGGCGAGCAGATCGTTTATGTCGCGCGCAACGGTGAAATGAATAATGCGCGCACTGGCAAGCCAGCCACGCCGCGGCTCCTGGGAGCGGCAGCCGTTTCAGACCAGGAGCGGCTTGACCAACTGGCGGATTGGGTTACCAGCCCGAAAAACCCATTCTTTGCGCGCGCGCAGGTGAATCGGATTTGGTATAATCTAATGGGCCGTGGCCTGGTCGATCCCATCGACGATTTTCGCCCGACAAATCCTCCATCGCATCCTGCTCTCCTGGAAAAGTTAAGCGAAGATTTTGTTGCCCATAAATTTGATCTGCGCTGGATGATCCGCCGGATCATGAATTCGCGTGCCTACCAATTATCTGCCGAACCGAATGCCGCCAACGGCGATGATGAAATGAATTATTCGCACGTGATACCGCGCAGGCTTTCAGCCGAACAATTGTTCGACGCCCAGCATCAGGTGCTTGGTGTGCCGGCGCGGTTTGCCGGGTACCCGGCGGGAATGCGCGCCAGTCAATTGCCCGGCGGTACTCCGGTCCGGCGCGCGGAGATGAAGGCGTCCAGCCCGGAGATGTTCTTGAGCATTTTTGGCAAACCAGCGCGCCTGCTGACTTGCGAATGTGAACGAGCCGGTGGCACCACCATGGCTCAGGCGTTTCAATTGATCAGCGGGCCAGCCGTCCAGGAAATGCTCGCCGCTGAAGATAATCGCCTCGGCCAACTGCTCAGTTCCAGCAAATCCAACCCCGAGATTTTGCAGGCACTGTATTTGCGAGCCCTCAGTCGTGTGCCTACCGCAGTGGAAGAGAAAAAAGCGCTTGAGTATGTGAATGGCTCCAGGAGCCGCCGCCTTGCCTGCGAAGACATCGCCTGGAGTTTATTGAATGCGAAAGAGTTTATTTTGCGGCAATAAGAAGATTATGAATCCGAAACCTTTTGCCTGTCCCAGTTTTCACGCCACTCGCTTTACGCGCCGGCACGCTCTGAAAGTCGGCGGGCTCGGCATGCTCGGCTTGTCTCTGCCAAAGATACTCGAAGCTGAAGCGCGAAAAAAAGGCCCCAAGGCTCGCGCAAAATCCGTCATCTTTTTGTTCCAATTCGGCGGGCCCAGTCATCTCGACATGTTCGATATGAAGCCGGATGCTCCTGAGTCGATTCGTGGGCCCCATAAACCCATTTCCTCCAGTGCCGACGGCATTCAGGTCAGCGAAAAACTGCCGCGCGTCGCCAAAATCATGGACAAAGTGACATTGATCCGCTCAGTGCACCACACCATGAAAAATCACAACTCGGCTTCCTACTACGCCCTCACGGGCCACGAACCACCCAGCGATGATCAGCGCCTGCGCGATTCTCTTGATCTATTCCCCGCCTATGGCTCTGTCGTGGATCGGTTGGCGCCCGTCAGTGGCGAAATGCCGACCTTTGTCGCCTACCCGCATGTCATTGCTGACGGCTCAATCACTCCCGGCCAGCACGCCAGCTTTCTTGGCAAGGCGCATGACCCGCTCTTCATTCCGCAAGACCCAAACAGCCCCAACTTCAGCCTGCCGGAGCTCAGCCTCCCTTCCGGTTTGTCGGTCGAACGACTGCAGGCGCGACGTGAACTGCAAAAGCTAATCGATGGCCAATCACGCTTGCTCGATCAATCCGCCGCCAGGGGTTTGGATGATTACTATTCAAAAGCGCTCGCGATGCTCAATTCCTCTCGCCTGCGCAACGCGTTTAATCTCAGCGCCGAGTCCGCCAAGTCGCGCGACGCTTACGGCCGCAGTACTTACGGACAAGGTTGTCTGCTCGCCCGTCGGCTGGTCGAGGCTGGGACCAGGCTTGTGACCGTTTATTTTTCCGAGAGTATTGGCGGCCAAAGCACCGAGTCCGGCGGCTGGGACACTCACGGATTCAACAACACCCGCATGTTTCCCATCGTTGAAAAGTATCACTTGCCCATTACCGAGCAGACGTTGCCAACTCTCCTGAACGATCTGGATGAACGTGGTCTTCTGGATACGACCCTCGTGGTTTGGATGGGCGAATTTGGCCGCACACCGCGCATTAACGGAAACATCAGCCGCGATCATTGGCCCGATTGTTATACCGTGCTGTTGGCTGGCGGCGGCGTGAAGCGAGGCTTCGTTTACGGCGAATCGGACAAGACCGGCTCCTATCCCGCCAAAGACCCGGTGCGTCCGGACGATGTTGCCGCGACCATCTTTTACCTGCTCGGGATTGATCCAAACACTGAGGTGTATAACTCAGTTAATCGGCCAGTTCTGATTTCTGAAGGCAAACCGATCATGGGTGTAATTGCTTGAGTTGGCTCCGCTTCATTGCCCAACTCGCAATTGGGGCATCCGTCGCGACTGGCTTTGCCGCCGCCCCATCCATCGATCGCCTTGAACCGCACGCCATCGCACCGCGGGCTGCGAGCCAATTAACCCTCATCGGCGCAAATCTGGACCAGGCAACGGCGCTCTGGACCAGCTTTGACGCGAAAGTGGAAAAAGTCAGTGCGACGTCCGAACGCGCCGTCTTCAAAATTATGCCCTCACGCGCAAGCGCACCGGCCCTCGGCGCGCTCCGCGTTTACGGCGCGAACGGTGTATCAAACTTGCAGCTTTTACTGTTTGATTCCTTACCCACGATATCGGCGGCGAAAACAAACCATTCGAGTTCCAATGCGCAACTTCTGAAACTACCGGTTGCGGTCGAAGGGGCTGTTGAAGAAAAGGCCTCCACCTTTTTCAAGTTCAACGTCCGAAAAGGCGAGCGCATTTGGTTCGACACAGCCGCGCAACGCCTCGGCTCGGCGCTGGACCCGCTCATTCGCTTGCTGGACACCAATGGGCACGAACTTTTCTTTTGCGAAGATACGCCCGGTGCCGGCGTGGATGCGCGGTTCTCATACCAATTTTCAAACGCCGGGACATGCCTCCTGGAACTTCGCGACACAAAATACGGAGGCGATTCCGAACATTTTTACCGGTTGCGTCTTGGCCAACTCAGCAATGAGGCTCTGC
>DASWRJ010000285.1:0-2827 GCA_036403255.1 Verrucomicrobiia bacterium | reverse complement strand
AGGCCACGGCGGCGGTTGTGCCGAACCGAGCGTGAACAAAGATTTCATTGGCAAAGATGCCGCAGTGCTCGCGCGTGCCGCAGGCATGAATGTGCCAAGCGGCACGCAGCTTCTCTTTGCGGAGACCGACTCGAAGCATCCCTTCGTCATTGAAGAGCAGATGATGCCATTTATTCCGATCGTGCGCGTGAAGAGTGTCGAAGAAGGCATCCAACTCGCCAAAATCGCGGAGCACAACTACAAGCACACGTCGATCATCCATTCTCATGACGTGGAAAACATGACCGCCATGGGCCGTGCGCTGGATACGACGATTTTCATAAAGAACGGCCCTTGTATGGCTGGCCTCGGCTTGGGTGGCGAAGGTTATTTGAGCTACTCGATTGCGACGCCCACTGGCGAAGGCGTGACGAACCCCGCGACCTTCACCCGCGTGCGGCGCTGCGTGATGGTGGATAATTTGCGGATTTATTAATCATGCTCCTGGCCCGTGTAGAAGGAAATGTGGTTGCGACTCGGAAACATCCGAGCCTCGAAGGTTGGCGGATGTTGATCTGCCAGCCGATCAATCTGGAGGGCGCGCCGGAAGGTGTGCCGCAAGTCGCGATTGATCCGCAGGGCGCCGGCCTGCACGAGCGCGTGATCATTTCATCAGACGGCTCAGCAGCGCGGCAAGCAGTGAAGGACCCGAAGAGTCCCGCCCGCTGGGTTGTGATCGGGATCGTGGATGAAAAAGAGCCGGGGGTGCCAGTATGAAGCTTGGGAGCGTCATTGGCCGCGTCACGTTGAGCATGGCCGTTGAAGGCCTGGATGGCGCGCGCTGGCTGATTGTGAGCCCGTTCACGCGCGACCATTTTCAGCGGGGCACAGAAGAGATGAAGGGCCTGAGCAAAGATCCGACGCTGGTGATTTACGATGATCTCGGCGGCGGCGTTGGGCAAACGATTGGATATGTGGAAGGTCGCGAGGCGGCCCAGCCGTTCGAGGAACCGACGCCAGTTGATGCAATCAATGCCGCGCTGGTGGATGAAATTTTTTACAGACCGTTTAATCAATGAAGACCGTGATCAGCGCAAAAGATATTGAACAATTGCTTCGCGATGGACGGGGAGTTTCCTCGCTGCCCGGCGACGCCATCTATACTCCGTCTGCGCGCGATATGTTGCGGGATTTGGAGACGAAGCGAGGTGGCTCTGCGTCAAACTCCAATGGAGAGATTGCGAAAAGCGCGGCCCCAACGAACGTCACATCGAAAAGTTCAAAAGCGGAACTCGAGGCGTTCTTCAACTCGGCGCAAATTCAGCATTACAAAGAACAAATTTGTGAAATCGGGCGACGGCTTTGGCAGCGTGAATATGTGGACGGCAACGGTGGGAACATTGCCATCCGTGTTGGCGAGGACATTGCAGTTTGCACACCGACCCTGGTGAGCAAAGGCTTCATGAAACCGGAGGACATGTGCCTCGTGGATTTGGAAGGAAACCAATTGGTCGGCGCGAAAAAGCGCACAAGCGAAATCCTGATGCATTTGCAAATCATGAAGCGGCAGCCGCGCGCCGTCGCCACGGTGCATTGTCATCCGCCTTATAGCACTGGCTTCGCGGTCGCAGGCGTGCAGCCGCCCACCTGCATGATTCCGGAGTATGAAGTTTTTTCTTCAGTCGCCATGGCCCCCTATCGCACACCGGGCACACCGGAAATGGGCAAGCTCGTCGCTGATCTAGTGGACAAGCATAACACCGTGCTGATGGCCAATCACGGCGTCGTTTCCTGGAGCCATCTCAATGTCGAGGACGCCTATTTCAAAATGGAAATCCTCGAGGCCTACTGCCGCACCGTCCTGGTGGCACATCAATTAGGCAAACCCGTGAATACGATGACTCCGGCGCAACTCCAGGACCTGCTTAAGATTAAGCAGAGCCTGGGCATACCCGATCCGCGCCATGGCCTCAAAGAATGCGAACTTTGCGACAATGCCGAATGGCGTCCGGGCGTGAGTTGCGCGACGGGCATGAATGGGAATGGTAATGGCAACGGTGTAGTCAATGCAATTACAACCAGGCAAGACCCCGAAGCGGAAGCGTTGGTGCAGGCCATCACAGACCAAATCTTGCAAGGCCTGAAGTAAAGCCCGCTTTGAACTTTGAACTTTGAACTTCAGCCTTTGAATCACAAATAATGAAAGTAGCAATCATCGGCGGTGGCGGTCGGGTTGGTTCTTGCGCGGCCTATGCCCTGCAATGCGGCGGGCTGGTTTCAGAAATCCAGATTCTCGACGCCAATAAAGACATGGCCGAAGGGGAAGCGCTCGACCTGCTGCACGGCAGCGCGTTTGCCGGAGACCAGCGGATTTATGCCGGGGATTATGGCCGCGCCGCCGATAGCGATATTTTCCTGATTACCGCCGGGCTGCGCCGCAAGCCGGATGAATCTCGGCTCGATTTGATCAATCGTAACGTCGCCCTCTTCGTGCAAATTGTGGATAGCATCAAATCCGCCGGCATCAAAAAAGAGGCGCACATTTTTGTCGTTTCCAATCCGGTGGACATACTCACGCAGCTTGCGCTACTACGAACCGGCCTGCCGTGGAACCAGGTTTACGGACTGGGCACGATGCTGGATACCTCACGCTTTAGTTCATTCATTGCGGAGGAACTCAAGCTTGCGCCGACCCAAGTCAAAGCGCTGATTCTCGGCGAACACGGCGATTCCATGCTGCCGGTTTGGTCCAGCGCCACCGTCAACGGTTTGCCGCTGACGGGTTTGCCCGACTGCACACCCTCTTTTCAGAATGCAATCTTCGAGCGCACCAAAGGGAGCGGGGCGG
>DASWRJ010000284.1:0-7290 GCA_036403255.1 Verrucomicrobiia bacterium | reverse complement strand
TCATCGCTGTCGTCATAGGCGAAGGCGGTTCGGGCGGAGCGCTCGGAATAGGTGTCGCTGACCGCGTTCTTCTAATGGAGAACGCCTACTATTCCGTCATCAGCCCGGAAGGTTGCGCGGCGATTCTATGGAAAGATCGCGCCGCTGCCCCCAAAGCGGCTGAAGCCCTCAAAATCACCGCCAAAGATCTGCTCGAACTGCAACTCGCGGATGAAGTCATCCCCGAGCCACTGGGTGGCGCGCACAATGATTTACATGCGACGGCTCTCAACCTCAAGACGACACTCATCCGTCAACTCGGACACCTGCAAAAAGTTTCCGTTGCCGAACGCCTGAAACAACGCTACCAGAAATATCGCAATCACGGCCATTATATGGAGAAGCAGGCCATCATGGGCCAGGAAGAGCCGGCTTAAATAATTATTCGCTCGTGCCGATATTTTGGCTGTGTCGCATTGAACTTTATCCATGCTCTATCCGCTGATTTTCCAACCTATTTTCAAAGATCGCGTCTGGGGCGGACGCGAACTGGCCCGCCTTTACCAAAAGCCGCTCCCGCCTGACGTCCCTATCGGTGAGTCATGGGAGATTACTGACCGGCCCGAAGGTGTCAGCGTCATCTCCAATGGCCCGCTCGCCGGGAAAGACCTGCGCTGGCTCATGGAAAATCAGCGCGCCGAATTGCTCGGCTCCGAAGCTTCCAAATACGAGCGGTTCCCGCTCCTGATTAAACTGCTCGATGCTCGCGATAAGCTTTCTGTGCAGGTGCATCCGCCAGCCGCCATCGCGCCGCAGCTCAAAGGCGAGCCGAAAACCGAGATGTGGTATATCGCAGATGCTGCGCCAGGAGCTGAGCTTTACGTCGGCCTTAAGCAAGGCGCAACCCGCGCTGAATTTGAAAAACAAATTCAGGATGGAACCGTCGCTGACTCGATTCATCGCATTCCCGTCAGCGCGGGAGATGTCATGTTTCTGCCCAGCGGACGCGTGCATGCGATCGGAGCCGGGTTGGTTATTTTTGAAATCCAGCAAAATTCAGACACCACCTACCGCGTCTTCGATTGGAACCGCAAAGGTCTCGATGGCAAGCCCCGCGAATTGCACATCCCCGAGTCGCTCGCCAGCATCGATTTCGATGACTTCGAGCCCAGGCTCGTCGGAAGTATCTTTTCACGAAACCCGACCCTCGCGGTCCGTTTTTTGGTGCATGACCCACTTTTTCACGTCGATGCCTGCCGCGTGAAACGGGGCGAACGCTTTTATTTGCGCAGTTCGCGCGTCGAGATTTTGGCCGTGCTCAAGGGCCGTCTGCGCCTTCAGCACGAGAAAACTCAACTCGAACTGCAGCCCGGCCAATTTGTCCTCCTTCCGGCCAGCCTCGAGCGTGTCACGGTTTTTGCCGAAACCGCGCTCGAATTTCTGCAAATCCAGACCGGCGATTAAGCTGGCTGGCTCGCTACTCCAAAAATTCGCGCCTTTGCAGGGCGTTCCCCATTTGCAAACTCGCGCCTGAATGCTTAATTCATGGACGGCTGGTGTAAGTCGAAAAACCTTGCACCGCCGCAGGCTGTCGATTAGTTTTCGCCTCCCTTCTGATGGGTTGGTAGCTCAGTTGGTAGAGCAGCGCCCTTTTAAGGCGTTGGTCCAGGGTTCGAGTCCCTGCCAACCCACCACTCTTTCGCTCCAAGTGAAGCCAAGCCTCTTTTCACTTGCCCAATCGCCCCTGGCCTTGGATCATCTACTTGTATGTTTCTATGCAGGCCACTGCCGGATTAACCGCACTTGCTGTGCCGCCAGACTCGCCTGCCGCCGGGCCGCTCCCCCTCCTGCTGCTCGTGCGCGTAAATCTGCTCTGCATGTGGCGCCGCATCTGTAACCTGCGCACCCAATCCGCCTTGCTCACCTCTGTTATCGGATTATTCATTCCGGGCTATCTCGGCATCGCGTTTTGGCTTTTTTATAAAGGGCTCAAATTTGTTTATCAGTTTCCCGGCATGGGCACCTTGCTCATGGAGCGCCTTTTATTTCTGCTCTTCGCGTTTCTTTTCGTTTTGTTGCTCCTGAGCAACCTTGTCATTGGCTACACGAACCTCTTTCGCAATCGTGAGACTGCTTTCCTCCTAACCCTGCCCATTTCCAGGGACACCATTTTCCGCTGGAAGTTTATTGAATCAACTTTGTTGGCCTCGTGGGCTTTTGTCTTTCTCATTGCTCCGCTGCTCGTCGCCTTTGGCTTGAACCAGGATGTGCCGTGGCATTTTTATTTGGTCACCCCTGTGCTGGTGGGCCTCTTCATCGTCTTGCCCGGCGTTGGCGGCGCGTTCCTCGCCATCAATATCGCCCGCCACCTTGACCGCCGCTTATTTCAGGTCGTGGCGCTCAGTCTTGTTGTGTTGCTCATCACCGGCGCGGCGTTTTGGTTTCGCCCAGAGCCCGCGGCCAATGGCTCCGAGACCCGCGTTTATGAAGTGCTCGACCGCTTGCTCACGCGCACCAACTTCGCTCAATATCCACTCCTGCCGAGCTATTGGCTCTCCACCAGCGTGCTCCAATGGGCCGAAGGCGCTGTCCTGGCCTCGAGCTTTTTCATTCTTGTGCTCGCGAGCCATGTTCTTTTTTTTGGTATGCTCGCGTTCACTCGCTGGGGTTCGCTGTTTTACGAGGCCACCTCCGCCGTGCAAAGCCGCGCCAGCGTTTTCGGCCGTTGGAATTGGTTTCAGCGCCATCACGAACGCCAGAAGCAGCATGGCTATGCCAAGGGGCGCCTCGAACGCCTGGTCGATTTGCTCCCCAGTCTCAGCCCCGACACACGCGCCCTGATCGTGAAAGACACCCGCATGTTCTGGCGCGACACTACCCAGTGGGCGCAATCGATCGTGCTCTTCGGGTTGCTCGGCGTTTACATTTTCAATTTGCGCCACTTTTCCCAACAATTGACCAATGCCTTCTGGGTGCATCTTGTCGCCTATTTGAATCTCGGTGCTTGCTCGCTCAACCTCGCCACGCTCACTACCCGTTTTGTCTATCCCCAATTTTCCCTCGAAGGCAAACGCATCTGGATCGTCGGCATGGCGCCTCTCGGCATGGTCCGTGTAATTCTGATCAAATATTGGCTGGCTACCTTCACCTCGCTCACGGTCACTCTCGGCCTGATTGCCCTCTCCTGTTACATGCTGCAAATGACCTGGCATCGCACTCTCATCTATTCAATAGCGATCACTTGCATGACCCTGACTCTGAATGGCCTTGCAGTCGGGCTCGGGGTCCTCTACCCCAACTTCAAAGAAGAAAATCCAAGCAAAATCGTGAGCGGCTTTGGCGGGACCTTTTGTCTCGTGCTGAGTTTTCTTTACATCCTCGGTTCAGTCGTGCTCCTGGCCTTTGCCTCGCCGTGGTCCGCTTTGGCTTCACCTTCATTTCTGCAAACGAGCATCTGTCTTGGTGGATTCGCACTGCTCTCGCTGGCCCTCGGCTTGTTTCCTTTGAAATTGGCCCTCCGCAAGGCGGTGACTACCGAGATTTGAGGCGCTGCTCGCCCACTCAAACAGCACGATCAAAGCTTGAAAATTCCCTCTCGTTGACTTACAATCTGGTGTTGTTCCTTTATAGCGCGCGCGAATATTTATGCGATTTATTCTGCTGTGCGCTTTTTCGTTTTTCGCTTTTCCTGCTCTTCCTCAGGATTTTGCCATCTCCAAATTTTCACTGAAGGATTTCCGGTTAAGCGTTACCAATGCATTTTCCAATGGAGTCGTGACTGTTGAGGCCGCCCCAAGCTTGAATGGCCCTTGGGTCGCTGTGAAGAACGCCTTTTCCCTGGCGAGTGAAGTCCAGTTGCAGCTTCAACCTCTTGAAGACGACGGCTTCTACCGCGCACTCATGGTGGATTTGACCGACTTTGATGGCGTCGATAATCTTTTTCAGTCTTATGGTGATTTGAGCACGGTGGCCGGCTCGGGCAATATTACGTGCATTTCGTGCTATAGCTGGAATTCCAATTTCGAAGGAGGATTTGCGACCAATGCTGCCCTTTCTTCGCCGCACATCACTATGGCTGATCGCGCCGGCAATCTCTACATCGCTGATAAGCGCGCCCACGCCATTCGCAAGGTGACGCTGGATGGGCGCATTCACACGGTAGCTGGGACGAGCATTGGTGGGTACGGCGACACCAATCCTGCCCCCGCCACGACCATCCAGCTCAATAATCCAAACGGTCTTTATGTTTTTGAAAACGGCACTTTTTACATTCTCGATCGCGACAATGGCTTGATCCGCAAAGTCGATACCAACGGCATCATGACCACAATTGTCAACAACGGCAGCCCTATCACAGGTGGCCGAGGACTCTGGGTCAGCCCCGATGAATCGTTCCTTTTTTTCTCAGCGGGCAGCGTCCTCAAACTATGGGACACCTCCAATGGCTTGACAGCTTTTGCCTCCGGCTTTTCCGATTTGGGCAACATTGCCATGGATGCCGACGGTCACATGGTCGTGACTGATGCACGGTTAAACCGGGTGTATCGCATCGAGGATGACGGCACCAAAACCGTCCTGGCCGGAAATGGCAACAGCTTTGGCGGCGGCGACGGCGCATTGGCTACCGACACGGCTCTGTTTCAAGTGCGCGGCATATGGATCCCCCCTTGCGGCGGGTACTTCCTGAGCACTGATGCCGCTTGCCAGTTATGGTATGTCGATATTTATGGCGTAATCCATTTGGTTTTGAATGGCTCGAGTGGATCGCACGCGGGAGATGGTGCATGGTTCTATGACAGTTCCGACGTGCCCAAGATCAGTAACGGCAAGCAGATCACCATGGATTACGATGGAAATTTAATCCTTACCGAAAGCGAGTACGGCTACGTCAGAAAAATTCAGTTCCTCAGGCACGGACCATAAAGCAGGCGATTCATCCAAATCTGCCAAGCTAACATTCCTCTAAATTATTTCTGCAACAGCTTTGACAGTCCTTCGAACAGCTCTGCTGGACCCAAATAGTGCGCGCTCTCATCCGCGCTCTTTACAATGCCAAATCCTGCTCCATACGCGGCACCATTTGCGACGCAAGCGTCAGTCTTGTTTGCCCGGATTTGAGCGAGTGCTTTGGCGATCACCTCCGCGCGCGTGCCATCCATTTCATATTTCCAGCCGACTATATTCGCATTGGGAAAATAATCTCTCAGCTTCCCAATGATTTTCGGCGTCGCCACCAGCTCGACAAGCAATGAATCCATCCGCGTGGGAATTTTATCGGCTTTAATTTCCTTTAGCTCCCGATCGGCAGATCGCTGAAAAACTTTGCCGAAACCAAAATCGTTCACCGCCGCCGCGTGAAACACAGCCCCGATTTCAGGTGAAGCGAGCTTGGCCACGCGCTCCTTTAAATCCGCTGTCGTCGTAAACGTCTCGACAGTTTTGGCCAGGCGCTCGCCCCGCCAGGTCGCCTGCTGCCCGATCAGCAATGTGACTTCATGCCCGCGCGCGCTCAGGAAATTCACCAACTCCGATCCCAGCCGCCCCGTCGAAAAATTCGTGAGTCGCCGGACCTCATCCAGCGGTTCATAAGTGGGCCCGGCTGTGACAATGCATTTCATGCAGCACAGAAGTGTTTGAGCAGCACAGTAAATTCATAGCCCTGAATCAGCCGCAAGATTTCCACGCGCGCGCCACTCACCGGAAGCTTTGCCGCCCGCTCGCATTCATCCACAAATGCCATCGCAGCCCAGGTTCCGCCGACGAGCAGCTTGCCGGCGAGTTCCTGGTCATGTTTCAGCATCCCGGCGGTATTTTCTCCCATTTTTTTCAAAGACGGATGCTTCCCCACTCGCCGAAACCAATATTTCGAGTTCCAATAGTCCGGCTCTCGCCGATGCATGATTGCATGCAGATAACTTCCGTCCGCATTCTCGATCCCTTGCGAGATGGTGTGCGATTCATCCAAATGATCGTGCCAAAGATAAATGCACGAGCGAATTAGTGCCTGGTTCATCTCTGGAAATTTGCGCTGCTCCAAAATCGGCGAGAGCAACTTATCCAGCTCCGTAACCGATTTTGTTCCCGGCCGCTTCTGTGGGCCCAGCATCGGCGGTTCTGGTGTGCTAAGCAGATCACTCAGAGCATCGCCATTTGTGCTCATGCCTTCCACGCCTCCATCAGGAATCGAACGTAATTCCCGTGCATGATTGCCTCGATGTCAGCCTTTGAATAACCGCGTGCCGCAAACATTGCTGGCAACCGCGCCAGATCGGCAATCGTATCAAGGTCGGCGGGACTCTGTTCACGGCCAAACGCGCCATCCAGATCCGTCCCGATACCGGAATGGTTTGCATTTCCGGCGAGCTGGCAGACATGATCGATATGCTCAACTAATGTTTCTAATGTCACTCCGGCTTCTTGCGGCTGCGTCTGGCCCTTGATCCAGTTCGGCACCATCATCCACGCATCGAGCGCACCGCCGATCACCGCTCCGCGCTCCACCAGCACTTTAATCTGCTCATCTGAAAATTGCCGGTTGTGCGGCACCAGTGCGCGACAATTCGAATGGCTCGCCCAAACTGGCCCGGCAAAATGCTTCAACGCTTCCCAAAAACTGTCGTCGCATAAGTGCGTCGCATCCAAAATTATTCCGAGCCGCTCCATTTCCTTCAGCAACTCGTGCCCGCGCGGTCCCATCGTCCCAGTCGCATCCGTCCCCTGCGCATAGGTGCCCGGACCGTAATGCGCCGGGCCGACCGCGCGCAATCCATCGGCATACGAACGCTCCAGCAGTTTCAGATCGAAAATCGAATCCGCCCCTTCGAGACTTAGTATATATCCAATTGGCGCATCAGGCGGCGGATTGCTCGACCACAATTCCACATGCTTCCGCAAACCTGCCGCATCCCGTATCTGCACCATCTGCCCGACCCGCTCCATCGCGCGGTACCAGGCGAGTTGCCCTTGCGTTTGCGCCCAGGCCTGCTCGGGGCTGTGCCAGCCGGGCAGGGGATTCTTGCGCTTCACGTAGCGCGCAATCTGCGTGGCCACGCAAATTCCAATCTTGCCACGCCGCATTTCCGGAAAACAGACGGTGCCGCGCCCGCGATCCGGTTTATCCGTGAGCCCACGCTCGCGCTCACGAATCTCGCCAATCGGCTGGCGCAAATCGCGGTTCCATTCCAGCGCGTTCATCGCCAGATCAAGATGGCAATCGAAAATGAACATAAATTCTTCCCTCAGCCTGTTTCGGCTCGGGCCAGCCAACTCCCATCATTGACTGTCACGTAACTGGACAACCTTCGGTTCGGG
>DASWRJ010000283.1:0-7074 GCA_036403255.1 Verrucomicrobiia bacterium | reverse complement strand
GACTAAATCGCGCTGCATCTCGTTCAAGACTTCATTGGCGGCGGACATGGAATTTCCAGCGGTCACATTGCCATCAAGCGCTGATTTCTTGGGCGGCGCTTTCATCACTTTGCGTTCCACGGTTTTTTGCTCGAGCAACTTCACTGAAAATTCGGCGAAACCTTCGGCTGCCGGAATAATCGAAACGCGATCCGTGTTATCCATGCCCTTCAGTGCGGCGGCGAGGGCGCCGTTCATTGCGGGCTCCATGTCGCTGTCCAATTCATCCATCAACCGCTGCTGGTTTGCGTTCGCCGCGACTACGGCCGGCACGGCGAGCTTGGCCGAGAGCGGCAGGTTCTGGTACTGCTTCGCCACAGCCTGCGGGTCGAGCGGTTTCTTCCCATTCCTGGCGAGGCCAGCCATGAGCGCGCTGTTCGTCATGAGCCGCGCGGCCATGGCGAGTTGGTTCGAGGTGAATTTCGGAGCGCCTGCGGCGGTTTTCAGGACAGTCGCACCGGCGATTGTCTTGGCGGCTCCTGGCCGGGCATTGGCGAGCGAGGAATCTGTGGAAGGTCCGGCGGTGATCTGCTCTTTTTTCAATTCACCGCTGGTGAGATCAATTCGCGTGATCATTTTGCCGCCTGCTTCGGAATCGATGATGGAAACCAGTTCGCCATCTTTCCGGGTGAAGTAGCCAAAATAGTCTGTCATCGCGATCTCCTGGACGGCAGCGCCACTGTTCCAATCGTAGTGGATGAGTTTCTCGGGAAAGCGGAGCCAAACATTCTCACGCTGCATTTGCAATTGAAGACTGGCTTCGGCGGAGCGGACGAGATCATCCTGAATATCTTTCATGGACGGCAGAATGATGTCGAAAGGGCTGGCGCCATTGGCGATGGCGGCCTCGCGCGATTTTTGCATCTGCGCAAGTGCCGGGCCGGCCGCACTGGCGATCAGCTCTTTATCGAGAACTTTTTTGGACCAGATTTCGCGTTTTGCTTTGAGGTCATACCGCGCCAGAGTGTCCCCGTGCAGGACGATGAGTTGATTTAGCGCGCCCAGCCGCGCATGACCGGAGGGGCTGGATTCTGCGAAGGCGACGGAGTATTCGGGCTTGGGCACAGTGGCAAACCAGGCCCACCAAACCCAAACAGCCGCAACCAGCGCAAGCCCGCCAGCAATGGCCAGGGAGCTGCGCATCACCTTGCGACCGAAGTGAGCCTCGGAAACAGTCCTTTGGTTAAGGTAAACCGGCACGTCAATTTTTTGAGCCTCCGCTTTCCCGCGGCAAAAGGCCGAGCAGACGTAGCCGAAAACTTCCATGCACTTGCCGCACATCGGTTTTTGACAAACGACACAATAATTCATTACTGGCTGGTGGTGATGCTTCGGGCAGGTCGGCGCAGCGGCTGGTTCAGCAGCACAAGCTATCGCTGGAGCTGCGCTTGCGCTGGCTGCTTGCGCCTGCGTTTGAATGCGCATAGCAGGAGCAGGCGTCGCGGTGGCGGCAGGACTCGCGGTTGGGGAAAGTTGCAGCCTAGCGGGAGCGGCAGCCGCAACAGGCGCAGGGGTTGTGGCGGGTTCAGCAATGCCAAACATCTGCCGCAGGACTTGATTGGCCACGACCGAGTTATCCGCACTGCAGGTTGGGCAGACGAATTGGATCGGCAACGACTCGGGCGTTACCTCCAGTTCAACCTTTTGACCACAACCGCATCGTAATTTGACTCCCATAATTATTTCCTTGGGTTAAGCAGCTTTACGTTGTCTGCGGCAGGCAATGCGCACTGCGCTTTCACACCGATGCTTTCCACTTCGCCGCCGCAAAGGAGAATATTTCCGCCGTATTTGTGATGATTACTTCCCGGCCCTTTGCCATTGGCCGAAAACACTGGATCATTCAATTGTTTGGCATTCGCATTGACCTGCCGGTCTGACATGAGCGGCGCGTTGGTGTCAGTGCTGCGCAGTCCCATATAATAAGCGTAGCTGATCGCGCGTCCGTCGAGGGATTGGTTTTCAGTGAGAGGGCTGTCCTTTGTGCCCGGGCAGATAAATGGCGCAAGGGTTGTTGTGTATTTGGGAACGAGCAGGGCGAGCGGGGTTTCGGCAGTGCTGGCCCCAACTTTGGCGGGAAAGGCGCCGTTATTTTCGCGCGAGTAGAGATCGAGCGCCATGTAAAGGGTCATTAGATTATTGCGGCAGGCGGTTTTTTGCTGGCGCTGGAAGCTGGCCGATCCGCGTCCATAGAGCATGACAAAGATGATTAACATGAGAGCCAGGGTAACCAGCATCTCAATGAGGGAAAAACCTGCGCGACTGTGTGAGCGCGGAGGCAATTGTGCAGGGCAGATGAGGTTCGGGCGCTCCCGGGCCGGCCAGACAGAGCTTTGCTGGGAATCCCCACTCATGGATAGGGGTTTGGTAACATAAACGTTGGTAATTGGCAACAGCCAAGGGCGGAGCAGCCTAGGCTTCAATCACATTTCAGAGCGGCCTTTGAGCAGAAACATCAACAGGAAAGTCTTTGGCGAACTGGTCTTCGAGCGCTTTTTCCCTTAAGGAGAGACCGCACAAGGAAGAAATCTCGACATTCCGGCACGGGCTTGGCGTAAAAGGAGTTCAGCAGCTTTAGCATCGAGTCAACAGGACTGGACAACACTGACTAAGGAGAAAAAATAGATTGAAAAGTTAAGGATCTCCTCGGGGCTTGAGATACTACGCAATGGGATGAAAAGAACAGTCCGTGTGAAAACGGCATCGTGGTCCGATTCTATACCATTTAATGGCCATTTTGATGTAAATTGGGCAGGCGGCGGCCAGTTAGAATTCCGAATTGGCAGATTGACAGGAAGGTTTTCGCTGGTATTCTCGCCGCTCCGTGGGATGGGCTTCTGCCGGGTTCCGCGCGAGTTATTTTGGCATTTTAGCACTTTGACGCGACATGAAACGACAATATCAACCTTCCAAGATTCGCCGCAAGCGGCAGCACGGGTTTTTGAACCGCAACTCGAAGAAGAGCGGGCGCGCGATCTTGCGCAATCGCCGCCGCGTGGGCCGGAAACGGTTGACGCCGGTATAATCCTCAATCTCCATGGGATGTCTGAAGCTCCGGTCAGATTGGGCCTGCCCCGTTCGCGCCGGATCAAACAAGGGCGGGATTTCCAACGAACTAAAACGCAGGGAAAACGGCTGGTGAGCGGGTGCCTCATAGCAAATTGGGCGGTGTTGCCCGCGGGGGCGGAATCAAGGCTGGGGGTGATCACCGGGCGAAAGCTGGGCAAGGCGGTCGTGCGCACGCGCGCGCGGCGGCTGCTCCGGGAAGCCTACCGATTAAATCAACTGCAGTTGACGCAGCCGATCGATCTGGTCCTGGTTGCGCGACATTCGATTGTGGGGAAAGCTTATAAAGAGGTGGAAAGCGATTTGATGTCCGCGTTGCGGCGAGGAAAATTGATCAAGGGAACCGAGTGAATCCGGCGCAATTTATTTTGATTTTTGCAGTACGCTGTTACCGCACGCTCGTTTCGCCTCTGCTATCAGCGCTCTTCTCTCCGCTGGGCATTGGCTGCCGATTTTCGCCAACGTGCTCGGCTTACGCCATGGAATCGCTGTCACGGCATGGCGCAGCGAAAGGAAGTCTCCTCGCACTGCGGCGTGTTTGCCGATGTCATCCATTTGGCGGCTCTGGTTATGACCCGACGCCAACTGGCCATTTACTTTGGCGTGAAGCATTGACGGGCAAGCGGCCGATGGCGCAAAGCGATTGCGCATGTGTGGCCGGGAAATTGGAAGGGGTTCAGCACTAAAGTCCATGGATCGAAAAAGCATCCTAATACTGGTCGGTTCATTTGCACTTTATGTGCTGTGGATGGTCATGGCCCCGAAGATTTGGCCACCGAAGCCAATCCCCAATTGGAAGGCTACCAATCAATTGGCCCAAGCCACGAACGGAGTCGCCACTGGAACAAATGTTGCCGCCATTTCGGCCAACACCAACGCTGTTGCTCCCATTGTCCCCGGTCCCCTGCCCTCCGGCCCCGAGGACTTGGTCGTGCTGAGCAATTCACTGGCTCGTTATACTTTCACTTCGCGCGGCGGTGGATTTAAAACGGTGGAGCTGCTCAATTTCCCGGAGAGCGTGGATTGCCACAGCAAATCCCCGCAGACGAATCTCGCGACATTAAATACTGCCACGTCATTGCCACTGCTGGCGGTGGGAGGCAGCGACGCCCTGGTAGGAGATGCAGCATTTAAAGTGGAAAGAACCGCGTCCGGTGTCCGCGCGCAAAAGATCTTGCCGGGCGGATTGGTGCTGGAAAAGGATTTTGCGCTGGCCTCGAATTATCTGGTGTACGCCACGGTGCGCATTTCGAACTCGACGGCCCAGCCAATAGCTTTGCCCGCGCAAGAATACAGTGTCGGAACGGCAACGCCGATGGGCCCGCTGGATAACGAGCAGAATGTGGGCGTCTTCTGGTATAACGGAGCGAAAGAGCAGCAATGGGCCGGGCGCAGCGGAATGAGTTGCGTAGGAGGAACGGCACCGACCACTTATTCCGGTGGGAATAATGATGTGGTCTGGGCAGCCGTACATAACCAGTTTTTTGTGGTGGCGCTCATGCCCGCGCAACCGGCCACCCAGGTGATTGCTAATCGAGTGGATTTGCCCCCGCCAAGCCGCGAGGTGATGGCAGCAAACCCAAAAGCCACTGCGAAGCCGTTTGGATTTCAGACAGGGGTTTTCTATAGCGGCACAAATCTTCCGGCCAATGCGGCCATCGAGCGAAAGTTCATTATTTACGCCGGCCCGAAAGAAAACCGGCGGCTGGAATTAATCGCCGCTGAACAAAAAAACAACCTGGACGCGCTGATGGGCTACAGCGGGTTTATTGGTTGGTTTGCGCGGGCATTGCTCGCGGCTATGAATGGCCTGCACGCGCTGGTGCCTTCGTATGCATTCGCGATCATTGCCATCACCGTCATTATCAAAATGCTTTTCTGGCCCTTGACGGCTGCAAGCACGCGCTCGATGAAGCGGATGCAGGCCCTGCAACCGCAAATGAAGGCCCTGCAGGACAAGTACAAGGATGACCCTGCGAAAATGAACGCAAAACTCATGCAGTTCATGAAGGAGAACAAAGTGAGCCCGCTCGGTGGCTGCCTGCCGATGCTGCTCCAGATTCCAGTGTTCTTCGGGTTTTATCGCATGATTCAAAGCGCGATCGAGCTGCGCGGGGCGCAATTTCTCTGGGTCTGCGATCTGTCGCGGCCGGATACATTGTTTGTGCTGCCCGGATTGAACGTCCCCGTCAATCCGCTTCCGTTGATCATGGGAGTGACGATGCTCTGGCAGGCGCGGCTCACGCCAGCGTCGCCGGGCATGGACCCGGCGCAACAGAAGATCATGCGCTACATGCCGCTGATGTTTCTTTTTATTCTCTACAATTTTTCGGCGGGCTTGACGCTGTACTGGACTGTGCAAAACTTGCTAACCATAGCCCAGATGAAATTAACGCGAACGAAAGATGCAAAGAGTAGTCCGGGAACTGCCGGAGCCGCACCAGTCGCTGGCCCTCCGAAAAGGCGCCGCTAAAAGCGCCATCTGCATCGCAAAAAAAATTATGGCTGCACAAGCAAAAGAAATCCTTGAAGAACTGCTGAACCACCTTGGGTTCCCCTCCACCGTGGAAGAACATCAACTCGATGACGGACTGCTGCTCGATGTGAAAACCGAAGATTCCGGCCGCCTGATCGGCCGGCAGGGCCAGACTCTGGCTGATATTCAATATCTGGTGAACCGCATCGTATTCACCAAAGATCCCTCCACCCCGAAAGTGACAGTTGATGTCGGTGCTTACCGTGCCCAGGCGCGAGAGGCGCTCGTGAAAAAAGCCCAGGAAGCCGCCGAAAAAGTGCGCCGCTGGGGTGATGTGGTGGAGCTTGAGCCGATGAACGCTTTCGAACGACGCATCGTGCATAACACGCTCAAGGACGATCCGGGCGTCGAGACCCACAGCGTGGAAGTAGATGGCACTATCAAGAAGGCCATCCTGCTCAGGCCCAAGCATTGATATTTTCTTTAGCGCCCGCTGACAAACGGTGGAGCGTCAACTCAGATCAACCAAGAAGGAGGTCATGCCTTCCCCAGTGGGTCGATTCAGAGCTTCAACCCCAGGAAGATCATTATTAAATCGATGATGAAGAGGAGGACAATCGTTACTTCCAGTGTGAGCATCCAGCGATTGTTTTGATCGTGGTTCAGCAGTTGGTAGAGGTCGTCCAAAGTTTTTAATTTCTCATCGATCGTCCGGTGCCAGTCACCCAGATGAAAACGCGCGGCAATGTTTTCATAAACTCGCGCGAAATGCCAATCGCCAAAAAACTTCGTGATGTTCGAAAGCTCATCACTGAGACGGGCCAGATCAATCCGGATTTCCCGGAGTTCATGCAGCACATGCCCCCGGCTGCGGTATCGTTGGGCGAGATCACGGTAAGCGCGCTCGAGCGATTGATCGAGAATCCGATCGTAAGCCTCCAACTCGGCCAACTGCAAATTGGCCAATTCCATGATGTAGAGGGTTTCGTCGAAATCTTTGACTTCGTCCACGACCAGGGCGGCGTCCCAATCCACGACCACTAAATCATTTTGGTAGTAGCTGAGGTGACGACCGGTGGATTCCTCAGCCTCTTGCTTCGAGAGGTTTGCGATATCGGCTTCCTGGGTGAGCAGCGCTGCGACTTCCCGGCGATGCGCTTGCAGCCAGCTCTCCGCGCTGATGGTAAGGCCTTCATCATTCGTAAGCGGGGCTTCGACACAAAAAACCGTGTAAGCTTCCTCGTCCGTCAGCACAGGTACAGGCCGGATATAGTATGGCTCGAGTTCGATGCGCACTTCTTCAGCCAACTGGCGGACTTGTTCATTGAGCGTGTTGCCATTGAGCTGCAAATCGTGGAAGCCCACCAATTCCTCGATGGTGTCCACTTCAAATGGTACGCGGACAGTAATGCTGATGGCACCCATCGGGAGCAGCTTCACTTGACGCTGAATCACAACCGGGCCGAAGGGGCCTTCTTGCTTCATCGACGGCA
>DASWRJ010000282.1:0-4905 GCA_036403255.1 Verrucomicrobiia bacterium | reverse complement strand
CGCAGGGCACCAACGTCGCCTTGGGCAAGCCGGTTACCGCCCTGGATTCCATCGAAGCGTCGCCCGCATGGAGCAAAGCCAATCTGGTCAATGGCGAAAGCGTGTTGACCACTGGCTTGACCGAAAATTTCCGTGACCCTGCAAAGCTCGTTGAATATCTGCGCCAGACGCAGGCCACTCAGCGTGAGCTTAGCCAGTTAAACTTGCAGCGGGAAAAACTCGCGGCCGAATTATTGCCCGCCACCGTCGTTGCTGAAATCAAATCGCTCGAGGCAAATGCAAAACAGGTGAAGCTCGAGCTCTCGAAGCTTCCCGAACAGCAATTGGTTTATGCCGCCGCGAGTGACTTTAAGCCCGAGGGCAGTTTCCTTCCCGCTAAAGGTGTCCGGCCCGTCCATCTCCTTAAGCGCGGCGACGTCACCCGGCCTGGCGAGTTGATGCATGCATCCGCGCTGCCGGCTGTGCCTGGACCCGAAGCAGACTTCAGATTGGCCGAGCCCGGCAACGAAGGCGAACGCCGCGCCGCTCTCGCCCTCTGGATTACAGACCCAAAAAACATGCTTACGCGGCGCTCGATTGGGAATCGCATTTGGCAATATGATTTCGGCAAAGGCCTTGTCGATTCTCCCAATGATTTCGGGCACATGGGCGCGCTCCCGACCCATCCCGAATTGCTGGATTGGCTCGCTTACTGGTTTTTGGATCACGGTGAATCCATCAAAGATTTGCATCGCCTCCTCCTCACAAGCGCGACTTACCGCCAGGTCTCCAGCGAGCAAGCCGAGTATGCAAAAAAGGACGGGGACAATCGCTGGCTTTGGCGCATGAATCGCGAACGCCTCGATGCGGAGTGCATTCGCGACAGCATGCTCTATGTCAGTGGCAAGCTTGACCTCACGATGGGTGGACCGTCTGTCCGCCAATTTTATTTCAAGGACGATCACTCGCCTGTTTACGATTACAGCCAGTATGATTTGGACAGCCCTGGCGCAAATCGCCGCAGCATTTACCGCCTGCTGGTGCGCAGCGTTCCTGATCCTTTCATGGATTGTCTCGATTGCGCTGACCCGTCTCTGCTCGTGCCTAAACGCAACTCGACCCTAACCGCGTTACAGGCCCTGGCTACGCTGAATAATCCGTTTGTCCTGAAACAGTGTGAGTGTCTGGCCAAACGTCTGTCGAACAACAGCGCCGATACGGGACAACAAATCGCTTCAGCTTACCAACTGGCGTTGAGCCGTGCGCCGAGCGAACGGGAAACGAAAGTGCTCGTCGATTTCGCGCGGAAGCATGGGCTGGCCAATGCCTGTCGAGTATTGTTCAACAGCAGTGAGTTTATGTTTGTGGATTAAGAAGAATCGTGGGCGGTTCTGTTAAGCCATGACTTCGCGAATGACTTCCCCATGCACATCCGTCAGCCGCCGATTCGCGCCATTGTGCCGGAACGTCAGTTTTTCATGATCAATGCCGAGCAGATGCAGCACGGTCGCGTGAAAATCGTAAGTCGTCGCCACATCATTTGCTGCCCGCCAGGACCATTCGTCACTCTCCCCGTAAGATACTCCGCCCTTCACGCCACCACCAGCCATCCAGCCCACAAATGTGCCGCCGTTGTGATCGCGTCCTTCACTGCCCTGTGAGAAAGGCATGCGTCCGAACTCCGTGCTCCAAATCACCAGCGTGTCTTCGAGCAAACCGCGTGCCTTCAGATCCTTCAGCAAGGCCGCCGCTGGTTTGTCGATGGCGGTGGCCATGGGCGGCAGTTCGCGCGCGATGCTCGAGTGATTGTCCCAATTGCCCGTGGCCCCGCTGGCGCCACTCCACACCTGCACAAAGCGCACCCCGCGCTCGACCAGCCGCCGCGCCAGCAAGCAACGCTTGCCGAAATCTTCCGTCGTTTTTTCGTCCAGCCCATAAAGACTGCGCGTCGCTTCCGTTTCGCCTGTGAGATCAAACGCCTCCGGCGCGCTTAATTGCATCTTCGCTGCCAGTTCATACGACCGAATTCGGGATTCCAGCCGCGCATCCGCTTCATTCGCTTCCAGGTGTGCTCGGTTGAATTTTTGCAACAGGTTCAAGCCCTCCTTATCCGCGGCAGCCGTGATGTACTTCGCGTTCGTCGGCGCGTGCAGATCTGCAATCGGAGTAGAGCCCGCGGCATTAATGACCGTGCCCTGATGCGTGACCGGCAAAAATCCAGAAGTGAAATTCCCTTTCTGGTTGTACGGCAATCCTTTGACATCCGGCAACACAATGAAAGAAGGCAGGTTATCCACGTCATTGCCCAGCGCGTAGCTTACCCACGCGCCGAACGATGGAAATCCCGGCAACAGAAAACCGGTATTCATCAGGTAGCTTCCCGGCCCGTGCACATTCGTGCGGGAGGTCATCGCCATCAGAAAAGCCATGTCATCCACCCGCTTGGCCAGGTGCGGTAACGTGCTGCTGACCCATCGTCCGCAAGCTCCGTGCTGCTTGAAAGGGAAGGTTGGGGGGAGAACCTTTCCGGGTTCGCTCGTGGGAGCTTCCACGTGCTTGCCAGAGCCTGGATCGAAATTCTGTCCTTTGCGTTTCACCAACTCGGGCTTGTAATCAAACAAATCCATCTGGCTGGCACCGCCATTCATGAAAAGTTGAATGACTCGCTTGGCCTTGGGCGGATGATGCAAATGCCCCGTCAAAATGCCTGGAATGGAATTTATCGAAGCGTTTTCCGCCGCCAATAAATGCTCACTCGCCAGTAGGTGCGAGAGCGCAATCCCACCCAAACCCCCGCCAAACCGCCAAAGAAAGCTTCGACGGCTGCACGGCAACTTAACAGGTGTGGTCATTCGCCCATTGGACGATGGGCGCGGGCGAAAAATTTAGAAGGAGTGATGAAGTTGAGTTTTGGGTTCTCGAGTTTTGAGGGATATGCATATGTTTAGAATAAACGTAAGTACCCGTAAGGAGGCTCGTATACATTGATGATTTTCATGTACGGATGAAGAATCGCATCCGTAAGTACGAGCTAAAGAGGTCAAAATATGGCATTTTGGCCTTCTTTGGGAAAGGGCCGCACCTTAAACCAGGAACAGTAGAAACTTCACACTTCAGATTGTTTGGATCTGGTCTTCCAAACATATCGAAACATCAACACCCTCAAAGCCGCAGTCAAGGGGATGGCCAGAATGCCGCCAAGGATGCCCCCCAGCAACGTTGTCCCGACCAGCACTGCGATAATAATCGTCAAAGGATGCAAACCGACTCGGTCACCCATGACTTTGGGCGAAATGACAAACCCTTCCATGAGATGAACCAGACCATAGATGGCTACCACCATGATCGGATGGAAAGCGTCGCGGAATTGCACTGCCGCCAGCAGCACGGTGGGAATGATTGTTACGATAGTGCCAAGGTAGGGAACAATGCTGAGCGCGCCAGCCAGCAAGCCCAGGAAAACGGCATAGTTCAGCCCCATGGCGAGGAACCCAATCGTCAGCATGATTGCATTCCCAAAGGCGATGAGCACCTGGCCGCGGAAAAAGACGATCAAATAATTGTTGATCGCGCTCAGCACGAATACGAGTTCATCCTTCAGTCGCGATTCCTGGAGGGGCAGATAGTTTGTCCAGCCGCGCCGGATCTTCTCCTTTTCGAGCAGAAAATAAAATGTAAACACCGGCACCATAGCCATGCCGACAATCATTCCAGCCCAGGAGGCCACCCGGCTGGCCTGTGCCTTTAGCCATGTGGCCAACTGTGGAGCGGCATCTTTGATCCAACCCAACACATTGTCCGAAAATACGCCGGACAAGCCACTCCCTGGAGGAGTTTGTGTGCCTTGAGTTACAGAGTTGGTCGTGATGACGGCATTATTGTTTGTCGCGGGGCTCAGGCCGACTTCATTGGTGGTTGCGGAAGGATGCAAGGGAAAGAGGCGATTTCGCCAGGCATCAAAGAACGGCTTTCGTGAGACCCAATCGTTGAAATCCTGCTGCAATCTCTGGGCATAGGACGGAAGATCCGAGACCAGCTTTTCGCTCTCGCGGACGACCCGCGGAACAATATTGGCAAAAACGGCCACAAGCGCGAGAAAGCAAATTGCGAATACTAGAAAAATGGATTTCTGCCGCGAAATATTGCGGCGCTCAAAAAAATCGACAACAGGATCCAGGAGATAGGAGAGGATGCCGGCGATGGCGAGCGGCCAGAGCACAGGAGAAAAGATTCGCAGCACCAGCCCCAGGCCCCAAATGAGCATCCCAATTAAACCGACAATCAAACCGAGCGCGAGACCAGTGAGCGACACCCAATAAATGCGCGCCTGCTTTTCAGTTGGGGGAGGGAAGTTCAATGTTTTTGAGGCACGGGACGTGCAGTAACTGATGCAATTTGCGCCTTATGTTTTCGCTCAGCCATTGGCCCAAGATTGTGATTCAAGGGGAAGAGAATGCAATGGCTGATTTTTTGAGGTTTGGTCCCGCGGAAGTATATCTGGAGTTACCCTCAGGCTACTTCCGGTTGGCCTGCGATGGAGAGTTTGCGTTGCCGCCGCTTCTTCCGTGATTCAGACCACATCAAACGCAACTTTTCAAACGTCAGGTAAATGACTGGGGTGGTGTAGAGCGTCAGCACTTGAGAGAAGATCAGACCGCCTACGACCGCCACACCCAGCGGCCGGCGTAATTCCGAACCTTCGCCAAAGCCGATGGCCAGTGGCAGAGCACCAAGCATCGCCGCCATGGTCGTCATCATAATCGGACGAAACCGGATGATGCAGGCTTTATAAATGGCATCCTGCGGCGACATGTGATCTTGTCGCTCCGCATCGAGCGCAAAGTCGATCATCAAGATGGCGTTTTTCTTCACGATGCCCATGAGGAGGATGATCCCGATGAAAGAGACGAGCGAAAGATCGAGACC
>DASWRJ010000281.1:0-5055 GCA_036403255.1 Verrucomicrobiia bacterium | reverse complement strand
GGCTGCGCGGCAGCAGATTGAGGATCACACCGGAAAGCGGCGCGCCTGCTTCCTGCAGCAATTGGATGGCGCGCTTTACAGCCGTGCGCGGAGTTTTACGCGCGCGCACAACCAAGCAAGCGGTTTGCACTTTATTGAGAATCAATAATGTGTCACTGACCGCATGGATTGGCGCGGAATCTATGATGACGCGATCAAACTCATCCAAAGCATCCTTCAACAAGGCGTCAATACCCGTTTGCGCCAGCAACTCTGCTGGATTTGGCGCGTGCGTGCCTGCGGGGATGAAGTAAAAGTTTTGATATGGAGTCGTATGAACGATGTCTTTAATCGTCTTTTGACCCGTCAGGTAATCAGTCACTCCAAATCGCTTGATGCCATCCGGCAGCAATGTCTTTTGCACGGCCGGGCGCCGTAAATCGCAATCCATAACCAGCGTTCGCAATCCTTGTTGCGCCAGGCACAATCCATAATTTAAAGAACAAAATGTTTTTCCCTCCGAGGGAACTGCGCTGGTGAAAAGAAACACGCGCCGGTCTTCTTTGCGTCCAAGCATCGAAAGAGCAGTCCGCAATGTACGGAAAGACTCCGCCTCGGAAGACTGCGCTTCATCTTGCACAATTAATCTGCGTTGATCATTATTCCCGCCAGTAAACTTCGGAACCGCGCTTAAGACCGGCAAATTCAAGTACTCTTCGGTTTGATCTACCGTCTTCAGTGTCATGTCCAAGGCATTCAGCAACAGAATGAGCAGGATACTGGAGCCTAAGCCGGCCAATATCCCAGTGGCCATGACTTTTATAGGCTCCGGTTTGACAGGTCTTTCAGGCACTTCGGCCCTTTGTATGATTCGGATTTTTTCGGGCTTCATGTCTTTGGTTACCGAAGTTTCCTTCATCCGGTTAAGCACTGATTGGTAGAGGGCGCGGTCAGATTCCACATCTCGGGCCAGGGCATTATAACGAGTGGCCAATTTGTCCAACTCCACTGCGGTAAGTTCCTGTTCTTTCAAAGCTCCGTCGAGGGCGGCTTCGGCGGCTTTGGCGCTTTCGTATGAAGATTGAATGGTTTGAGGAATATTCAGGATTGCCCGTTGCAAAGCGTTTTTCCATTCCGCCAGTTCACTTTCCGCTTGAAGCATTTTTGGGTGCAAGGCCTTGTATCGTTGCTTCAAATTCGCAATGTCCGATTCCTTTTTGGCGATATTGGATTTAATTTCTGTAATTGCGGGGTGGTTGGCTACGGCTGGCAAAACCATTAACGCCGCAGGATCTTTCCCCAGCGCCTGAATTTGCTTATATGCAGTCTCCTGCATTATGCGCTGGGATTTTGCCTCAGTCGCTTTGGTGCTCAACTCCTTTAACTTTTCGCCGACGACCTTTTCACGATCTTCGAGGGAAGAGGACTGAAGTTTTTCTTTGTAGGCCTGCAGAGCGCTTTCAGAAGTATCCAACTTTTGTCGCAGCGATGTAGCTTCTTTTACCAGAAACTCATTCGCGACTTGGGATGAATCTGAGTTATGCTCGTAGTTTTGACGCAGGAATTCGTGCACCAGTGAGTTTGCGACCAACGCCGTGAGTGCCGGATCGGTATTCTCGACATTGATATCTATAAGACGTGTTCCTTTGCGCAGCCGCACTTCCACCATTTTGGAAAGTTTTACTACCAATTCTTCCTTGCTGGAGATTTTGCCTGCCGCTCCAGCCGCGAACTTCGGGTCCTGCTCCAAATGATTCGCTTCGATGACACGCTGCAGCATGGCCCTGTTTTGCAGCGTTTGTTCGATCGTTTTCAGCACCTCCTGCCCTTGCAAATCCTCCTGTTGTATGCGTTGGATATTAAGTATTTTCGCTTCCTCCTGTTCCACCTGCAATACGCTCTTTGCAGCGTAAACCTTCGGTGTCCGTAACAAATAAGTTGCGGTCGCTAAAGCCGCTATTACGAGACAAAGCAGAATCAACCACGCTCGATCACGCAGAAGAAAATAAAACGTGCGAAAATCGAGGGGCGCCGAGGAATTGCGGGTTTGTAAAGAGGCAGGTGAATGCATTAAAAAAGCCTTTCTGGTACGGAAATGGTATCGTCTGGCAAAATTTCAAACGGTTTGGTGCTCACAGCACTGGCCGCCGAGTTGACATCCAAAGTAAAACTTTGCTTTTGCCCCGCCACCATGCGAGTAACGATTACATTACTCTTGCTGGCCAGGCGGGTATAGCCTCCCGCCATTGCAATTGCCTGTAGAAACGTGACTGACTCTTCATTCGGGATTTCATAGGTGCCTGGTCTTTGGACCTGGCCAAGCACCGTGAAGCGTCTCTTAGCGTATTCCACAACCGTTAATGTCACTTGGGGATTTACCAGGTAATCCTTAGCCAGGCGATCTCGGATCAGTTGCGCGGCTTGCTCAACCGTTTTGCCCCCGATTCGTACCCCACCAATTAATGGAAAGCTCGATGTTCCATCCTTGCCAATCCGCATCTTTGTCTCCAAATCGTCTTCCTGGTACACGTGGACCTGAACGACGTCATTGGGAGATAAAATGTAAGACTGCGTAGCCGTTGCGGGAGGTTGGGTAAGTGACCCGGAAGCCGCAGTGTTTTGCTGAGCATACAGGAAACTGCTTCCTGCAAGCCAGGCAGTCAGGGCCAAGCCAACAACTTTATTCCATTCCATACAGAAAAAACTAATCCTAAACCAGCTTAGTACTGCCAGGAGACATGCAAGCCCACCTGGTTGTTGCTGAATTGAAAGGGTGAATTCGAATTATTTTTGCGATATTGGTAAAACGCCCCAAAGTTCCAATGCTCATTGAAAGACCATTCAGCCGTTGGACGGATGAAAAAGTAGTCATCCACCCGGCTTAGCGGGACAGTCGAAGGACCGCTTGGCATGTACTTCAAATGGTCGTACCCCCCGGCAAGGCCCGCGCTAAAGCGAGGCGTGATAGCCTGGCGGACGCCCAATGAAAATCCGGTAGTGACATAGTTTTGATTCTGCAAAACCACCGAGGTCTGGTTCCGGCGATAGGTATCAAGGACAATGCTGGTCTTCTCTACCGGACGGTAGGTTACGCCCAAAGTGTAGACGCCGTTCAAACGCGAGCTTTGACCCGAGTCGAACTGTCTTAATTCCAGGCCTGCGGAGCCGCGCATATCCAGTTTCTCGCTGGCTGCATATTTCAGCCGAAGCAACCCTTGCTCGTACTGCTGATTTGCGCTTTGTTGAATATCAACAAAACCTCCGTTCACCCCGGCCCCAAGTTTGATCTTCGGTGTAACGTCGTAATCTGCGTAGCCTCCAAAAATCCATTCATTGTAGCTATGATAACCGGCGTAATCGTTAATTGATTGCGTGGCCGTCGCCCCGACGCTCGTTTTAGGGCTTAAATCGTATTGTGCACCAAGAACGGTGTTGTACAACCTGCGGTCCACGCGATTGCCCACATCAACAAATGGTCCGGAATAAGCCTGAAACCCTTGTTGTAATTCGAAAATCCATTTGCCCGGCCGATACTGCAGATCCAGTTTGCCGTCATGGTCTACAGCGTTGTTGCGCCCATTCCGAGTGAACAGCAAGAAAGTTGGCGAATATTGGAGTAGCCCAAAAGTTTCAATCTTCTCGCTATAATCACCGGCCGCGAGAGCAATACCCGGAGAAAGGGACCAAATCAAATCACTCCGTTTATTCGTGGGCTGGATATAGATGTTGTCGTCGTAAGTCACGCCTGTGCGTGCGTTGGGCAGCACATCCACCGGACCGTAGTGCAGCCAATCTTTTTTGGCTTCTTCGGCCACACTTGTGCGCTCAAGATGTGGATTAATCGTTGGATCCTGGCTCCATGCGCTCACCGGAATCAGTGCCGCCAAAACAGCGGTCACACGATAGAAAGAGCGCCTCTCTGATTGTAGCTTAGTTCGCATTAAATGAATGATTGCCCCTATTGATTGGTTCAGTTGTAAGGAGAAACGACCGGGCCGCCGCCGCCATACGGTGGTGCTCCAATGTCCAATTTCTTTTTGCTGTTCCCGTTAGAGTTATTGCTGCTGCCATTGCCATTGCCGGCAGATTCCAAGGCTTGCTGCCCTGGATTTATAGCGACGGAGACAACTTCGATCACTCCGCTCGCGGCCTGTTGTATAACCAAAGTAATTTCCTGGCCGGGCACCAGATCCTTCAATTGAATCGGTTTGCCTTTGCGGCTGAACACGGTGTTGGGACTCACCTTAAACAAATAGAGCTGTCCTTTGATTTCCACGGTGAAACTGCTCATGGACTTGTCCACGACAACAATCTTCCCTGAATATGGTGTCGGAGCCGTCGGCCCGGCTGGTGCGGAAGTAACTGCGGGCGCGGTGTCCACCGCTGGAGCGGCATCTTCTGCTTTTAATGTTATGCCTGCGACCAGGATGGAGCTAAGCACAACTAACCATGAATTCTTGCAAATACTTTTAAACATTTTCATTTTCTTCTTTCATCCAGCTCCATCTGGATCACTTATTTTTATTTTCTTCTCAGCGTAATTCCGGCGACCGCTCGGCAAAAATAGTCCGAATCCTCCGCCGGTTTTCCGGTAGTCTGCCGTTGTCTAGCAAAACCCAAGCCAACCAGAGCTTTCCGGCCATTCAGCCTCGTCACCGCTGCGGTCGAGGAACTTATCTCGCCTCAAGCTATAGCGACTTACGCGCCAGGGTGATTGCGCCAGGAAATCTGCAAAACCCCTAGAATTCCGACGTAAGTTCCCCGCTACCCTCCCTCGTAGCCCGGCACATTGTTGCCCATCAGCTAGGCGAGATACGCTCAAAGCCATCATTTGCCGCCCGAATCATGGCTAGTAATAAAGAACTGACGTTCCGCTCCAACCGAGAGGGAAAGAATTGTCCTGCTTCCGGCATGGCTTGCCGGGAATGCTCGAATTTCTTGCAGGCCAAAATCGCAAGTCTCAAATCGTTGGTCTTGGTTGTCGCAGTCCTGTTTTGCGCAAAATTTTCCTCCGTAAATGCGGCCACTGGCGGTTTTGGCGATTACGGCGCGCCTCTCGACATATTGAAAAATTAT
>DASWRJ010000280.1:0-9433 GCA_036403255.1 Verrucomicrobiia bacterium | reverse complement strand
CCAGTGTCATCAAACCAATAAATCTCAACCGCTGAGATTTGGCGCCGTTTCGCAAATCCCCACTCCACCCATTCGGCTGTGCCGCGGTGATCCCACCAGGTAAATCGCGGAATAGTCGCGTCACTCGAGCTTTTTGGCTCGATGCCATCGACCATCGCTTCCACGGAATCACCGCTAAAGCAGTGCGAGGCTATGATCGGCAACGCGGCGGAGCTGCTCCATTCGTGAGCATCATTGCCATGCCCAATGGCTGGAAAGGAACTGATGCGCAAACGAGCTGCTCCCATGGGAATAAGTGAAACAGTTTCAATCGGTTCGTCCGATTTGACCGGGCTGGGCTGAAGTTTTCCGACAAGGCCGAGCTTGTCTTGTTGCCACGCGACAATTTTCCGGGCTTTAGCTTTGATTTCGATGGGCACGGTTTCAGGCTTGAACGGATTTTCGGGCAACGTTCCGGCTTTGCGGTGCAGTTCCAGAGACTTTATTGGATTCTTTCCATCCAGTTCCAATCCGTAATTCCAAGCGGTGGTGGGGAGAACTTCCCATTCAGGCCATTTGTCGTCTTTACCATAGCGCTGCCATTTCTCCCCAATTTTTAGAGAGAACGTAAGCGGTCCATAATCTACGGACACTGCATTATTATTTTTGGTCCAAGTACGAAGGCTGAGATTCATGGGTAATCGAAGCGTAAGTTCATCGCCGCTACGCCAGGTGCGCTCGATTGTCGCATACGACAGAGGTTTTGTTTGTAGCGGTAAAGGTTTGCCGTTGATTCGTGCGCTTGGATCCACGCACCAGCGGGGGATCCGGAACTGCAGCGGAAAGGCAACTGGCCGGCGGGCGGAGATTTTAAAATGTATGGTGTCGCCAAAGGGATAATCAGTGTCTTCTATGATGGTGACTTCCGCTCCACTGCCTACCTTGGCGGTGACTTCGCTGGGCGCGTAAATGGAGGCGCAAAGGCCGCGGGCAGGCGTGGCGAGCCAAAGTTCCTCAGCGAAATATGGCCAGCCGTGTGAAACGTTGTGCTGACAGCAGCGATAAACCTCAAATGGGCTGTAGGAGAGCATTGTGCCGCCGTTTTGGATGGCCGGCGCTTTATTGTTTCGGTCGAGTTGCACGGAATTCGCACAAGTCAGATAGTGCAACGCCTTCAAGTCTGGCGTTAGTGCGGCGGGCAGTGAGTTGAACGCCAGTTCTTCGCAACGATCGCTCCAAATCGGGTCCCCGGAGATTTTGGTCAGCATCTCGAAGCTGTGCATGAATTCGACAATCCCGCACGTTTCAAAACCCTGGCGCGGATCAGTATATCCCGGACGACAATTTTCATCTCCGGCAAACCCGCCTCCCGGAAATTGACCGTAGAGTCCCATAATTTTTTCGTAATTTCGCTCGGCGGCATTGAGGAATGTTTTATCTCCAGACTGCAGGTAGAACACAGCAGGTTCACGAAAACCCTGGGAGAGATTCACGTTATGCCAGTCGATGACATCTTTGCTCCATGGAGCCATGTTTTCGTGGATTTTTCGGGCAAGCTCAAGGAGCGAAGTGTCGCCAGTGCGATTGTAGAGCCAGTAAACTGTTTCGATATTGTCGCCAAAGCGCAACCTCGGCCAGTAACCATTTCCAAACGTGTCGGGTGGTTGCCGATTGAGCCAATGAGAATATTTGGTGATGAATGGGACCACACGATCATCGCCCGAGTACTCATAAAACGACTGGAGTACATTCAGCATAACCATGTGCGGCCAAAGGTCAGGTTTCCCTTTGAGGGCGGTTTTATTTGCGCGCGGCCCGAAATAGCCGTCCAGTTCCTGACTCTTCAAGACCGCATCGATCCATTTGCGAGCTTCGGCAATAATGGCTTCGTCGTGCAGCACATAACCCAGATCTCCAAAACCTTTAAGCCAATAGGGCAGTTCCTCCCAGCCACTCTGCCCCTGCCCTGAAGCCGAGGCCCAAGCGTTGCTTTCGAATTTGCACCACTTCGAGATTTCCGGAAGACGACCGGTCATGCCAGCGGCTTCGAGTTCAAGTTGATGCCGGAGCCAGCCCTTTGGGACAATGTTGCCAATAGGCAGCTTTATAAATGGACTCGGGACAAGCGGCGCGCGATTTGCAACATACATTGGGCCAAACTCCTGAACAGGAGCGGCTTTGGTATTGCTGACCGTAGCATTCATAGCCCGAGGAGATTTCTGTGTTTCTGCGGCGTTGGAACTTCGCCCCATCAGAATGGCAGCGGAAAATATGAGAGCAAAGAGCCATCGTGACGCAGGGCCAATCGAGCGTGGTCGGTTCATATGTTTACATGTAAGCAAAAGCGGGCTGATCGGCAATTCAGGAGTCATATAGAAGGCAAATTAGGGGCATGTTTCGGTATATATTGCATATTTAGCGGGAGAACCCAACTTTGTTTAGCCTTATTTAGCCGTGTTTAGCCATGTCCAGGCGTGTCGGCGACCTTTTTAGCTATGACCAAGGTTTGACTGGCTTAGACTGAACCGTGAGACGTGAGGACAAGGTCTGGAGGCCAAAGTCAGCGAGCGGTGCATAGGATTAAGATCAGACGGTGATTAAGATTAGGATTAAGAGGAAGGGGTAGGTATATACACTCTAAAAGGGTGCAAGGGGTGCAAACCCCGCAAGGACCCTTGATTTTATTGTACAATTTTAGGGGGTCAGGGTGCAAACTGGCTGCAAGCCAGGCGCAAACCAATCCTCAATTTGAATTGACGAGAGCTGGCACCAAAGGACGGCGAGTGGGTTGGGACTCAGACAGGTACCGATTGGGTTTGAGCAGACATTTGAATATTGAAAAATGCCTGCATTCGGCTATAGTTTCGCTGCTTAAATCCGCGGGACCGAATACTCCCGCAGCATCAGAAGTCATTATTGTATGAAGAAACTACTAGTTACATTTTGCTCGTTGATCCTCGCGGCCAGTGTTTATGCGGCTGAATATGGTGACATCACCATAAAGGATCTGAAGAAGGCTATCGCCTCGAAAAAGGTCATCCTGCTCGATGCAAATGGCACTGAATCGTGGCAGAAGCAACATATTCCTGGAGCGCTCAATTTTGAATCCGCCGAAGATACCCTGGCCAAGGTGTTGCCCAAGGACAAAAGCGCGTTGATCGTGGCCTACTGTGGCGGCCCAAAATGCAAGGCTTACCAAGCCGCCGCCAAAGCCGCGGAAAAACTTGGCTATAAGAACATCAAGCACCTCTCCGCAGGGATTTCAGGCTGGCTGGAGGCAGGTGAAAAGACTGAAAAAGGCAGCTAAGAAAGTTCGATTCTGAGTAAAGCCGGGAAACCCGTGGTCTCCCGGCGCGTTCCTCCCGACTCCAAATTCGCCCGCCAAATGCATTCGGCGGGCCTTTTACTACCAACCCGAAATGGAAATGCCCGCACCTGGTCGTCTCGGGCATTCTGAAATTACGAGCAGCCGAGGCTCTCGCCACAGTTAAGGCACTTGTAGCAAGCGCCGTTGCGAACAGCCACATGCCCACAGTTTGGGCACGTCGGCGCATCCGCCTGGAAGTGAGCAATGGCGTCACTCAAACTGGCCATACTCCGTGCACGAGTCGAACCATGTCCATTGGACCCGCCATTGCTCGAAATAGTTGAGTCCCTGACTAAAATTTCAGTGTCATCAGCCAAAGGCAACTCGGGCACCGGCCGATTCACTTTTTTCTTCAACTCGTCAAGCAGCCCGGGAATGGGAAGCTCGGCCTGTTGCACGCCCTTGGGAGAATTGGCCTCGCGATAGCCAGGAATAAATTGATGGGCCATCCAGCGGAAGACGTAATCTGTAATGCTGCTGGCGTTGCGAATGTTGGGATTTTTGGTGAAGCCGCTCGGCTCGAAACGTTGATGAGCAAATTTCCGGACGAGCGATTCCAGTGGCACGCCATATTGGAGAGCCATGCTGGTGAGGGCGCCAATGGTGTCCATAAGCCCGCCGATGGTTGAACCTTCCTTCGCCATGGTGATGAACAATTCACCCGGGCGGCCATCCTCGAAAAGTCCGACGGTGACGTAGCCTTCATGCCCGGCAATGTCGAATTTGTGGTTGATGGCGACGCGCGTCTCGGGCAGTCGCTGGCGCAAGGGTTTGCCGACTTCCAGGTTCAGCCGCTGAACTTCGGTTTCGAGTTCAGCGACCTTGGCCGCAAATTCGGCCATTTTCATATCGGGGCTGCTATCAGCTTTTGCGCCGCCTTCGTTGGTCTTTTTGGTATTGAGCGGTTGCGAGCGCTTCGAGCCGTCCCGATAAATGGCCACGCATTTGAGCCCCATTTTCCAAGCCTGCATGTAAGCATCAGTGATGTCTTCGACTGAGCAATCATTGGGCAAGTTGACGGTTTTAGAAATGGCTCCACTGATGAACGGCTGGGCGGCGGCCATCATTTTCAAGTGGGCCATATACTGGATACTGCGTTTGCCGCGATAGGCCTTGAAGGCGCAATCAAAAACGTCCAGATGCTCCGGCTTCAATCCACTGCGCACGATTTCGCCGTTTTCTTCAACATCCTCAATGGTATCGAACTTCTCGATATGTCCGATAATGGCCTGACATTCGGCGGGCGAATAGCCGAGACGATTGAGAGCGTCTGGCACCGTGCGATTGACGATTTTCAGCATACCGCCGCCTGCGAGCAATTTGTATTTAACAAGGGCGATGTCGGGTTCAACACCGGTGGTATCGCAATCCATTAGGAATGCGATCGTGCCGGTGGGAGCAAGCACCGTCACCTGGGCGTTACGATAGCCGGCTTGTTGGCCGCGGGTGAGGGCGCGATCCCAGCAACGACGCGCTTCGGTCTTAAGATAATCGAACTCAGTGCTGGCTTGAATACTTTCAACGGACGCGCGATGCAACTTCATGACACCCAGCATCGAGTCCACGTTGTCCTTCAGAAGCGGCTTTCTGACATTCGAGCAGCGCGCATCTTTGAATCCTTTGAACGGTCCCATAACGCTGGCAATTTCAGCGGATTGCTCGTAGGAATGACCGGTCATAATTGCGGTAATGGCTCCTGCAAGGGCGCGTCCATCATCGGAATCATAGGCCAAACCATAGCTCATGATGAGGGAACCGAGATTGGCATAGCCAAGTCCGAGTGTTCGGAAAATGTGAGAATTCTCCGCAATGTCTTTGGTAGGATAGCTGGCGTTATCCACGAGAATCTCCTGGGCCGTGATGAAAATCCGCACGGCGGCTTCGAAACGCGAGACGTCGAATACGCCGTCTTCGCGTTTAAATTTCATCAGGTTAAGGGAGGCCAGATTGCAGGCAGTATTGTTCAGGAAAACGTACTCGCTGCAGGGATTCGTGGAATGAATCGGCTCGGTCCCTTTGCAAGTGTGCCATTTTTGAATGGCACCATCAAATTGCAGGCCGGGATCACCGCAAACCCAAGTGCCTTCAGCGATCTTGGTCAGCAATCTTTTTGCATCTTTTTTGTGCAGCGGCTTGCCGCTAGTGACGGAACGCGTCCACCATTCGTTGCCATCGACCGCAGCCTGCATGAACTCATCGCTGGCACGGACCGACAGATTTTCGTTTTGATACATGACGCTGCCATAGGCATCGCCGTTGAATGAGCCGTCGTAACCTTGTTCAATCAAGGCCCAGGCTTTCCGCTCTTCCTTCTGTTTGCAGTCAATAAATTCTTCGATGTCTCCGTGCCAATCACGGAGGGTATTCATCTTGGCAGCGCGACGGGTTTTGCCGCCGGATTTTACGACATTCGCCACCTGGTCATAGACTTTCAGAAAGCTCAACGGACCGCTCGGGCGCCCGCCGCCGCTTAATTTTTCCTTGCTGGAGCGGATGGGCGTGAGGTCAGTGCCAGTGCCGGAGCCATACTTGAAGAGCATCGCCTCGCTGTAAGCCAGGCGCATGATGTCCTCCATGTTGTCTTCGACGGATTGGATGAAGCAAGCGCTGCCCTGAGGATATTCGTATTGCGTTGGGGCGCGTTCAGCCTCATTGGTCTTGCGATTATAGAACCAATTGCCTTTGGCTGAATCTTTGCCAATGCCGTATTGATGATACAGGCCCACATTGAACCAGACGGGCGAATTAAATGCGCCGTATTGGTTGACACAAAGCCACGTCAACTCCTCGTAAAAAACTTCTCCGTCCTGTTTGCTGAAGTAGCCGTCTTTGATGCCCCAATCGGCAATAGTGCGGCAGACGCGGTGGATCAATTGGCGGACGGAAGTTTCACGCTCGGGAGTGTTTTGCTCACCGTAGAAATATTTTGAAACGACAACCTTGGTCGCAAGGACCGACCAGCTCTTCGGCACGTGAACATTCTCCTGCCTGAAGATGACCTTGCCGGAGTCGTCAGTGATTTCGGCAACACGAGTCTCCCACTCGACCTGATCAAATGGATCGATCTTGGGGTGGCTGAAAACGCGGTCCAATTTTAGTGCTTTGGCGGCAAGGGAGCGCTTTTTCGCATTCCGTGAGGCAGAAGGTGAGGGTTGTGTCCGACGGGAGCCGGTTCCAACCGACGGCAAGACTTCATTACGAGCGTCAATCATGGGCAGAAAATTGTTTAATATTCCACTAACGGGCACCGCAAATCCAGTGACTGGAAGGGCACCAAGGGGCCAAACAAAACCCCACTCCTAATATGACACTGACAGGGCAGTTTTACAACCTGCACCACCATTCATAGCGAGCGTTAGCGAGGGTGCCACTACATGTTGTGGCTTGCAAGAAAAATCTAAAAAAAAGTTACTCATTTTCTGTTCTCAGATTATTCACAAATCCAACCTCCGAATTGCCAAGAGTTTAGGGTGTTATCAACACCTGTCCCAAACAGTTGTTCCCAATAATTATCTCCTTTTGCGATTCTGAGGCTTTCCACGCTCGCCGTATTTCCATTTCCGGATGGGAGCGACGGTTTTTGGCCGCGGTTTGCCGGCCAGGATAATGGGGCAGCCTTCGTAGCCAAAGGCCTTGCGCATTTCCCCGGACAGATATTTTTTATACCGATCGGTAAACAGATCGTCGCGGTTAACAAAAAGCAGGAAGGTGGGCGGCGCTTCCCGCACCTGCGTGGCATAAAAGAATTTGAGGCGATGCCCTGCTGAACTGACTGGCTGGCGCCTTTCCACGGCATCGTGCAAGGTGCGATTCAAGATCGCAGTCGGAATTTTTTGCTGAAGTTGCGCGGCCACATAACGCACGGCTTCCAGCAACCGATCCAAATGAAAGCCAGATTTGGCGGAGGTGAATATGACAGGCGCATAATCGAGAAAGAATAATTTTTCCTGAACCCAATCGCCAAATTCCACCAGGGTGGTCAAGTCCTTCGGCTGTCCCCGTTTGCGCTCTTTATGCTCGCGACGCGTGATTTCTTCTTCTCGCGCGCGCTGAACGCTTTCCTGCACCAGGTCCCATTTATTGACCACGAGGATGCAAGCCTTGCGGTTTTCCACAATGACATCGGCCACCTTTTTATCTTGCTCGGTGATGCCCATCTCCGCATCGAGCACAAGAATGCAAATATCACAGCGGGCAATGGAATCCTGCGCGCGTTGCACGCTGAAAAATTCGACGGAATCGTCCACGCGCCGCGCTTTGCGCATGCCGGCCGTGTCAATCAGCACATACGATTGGCGCACGCCTTCAGTTTCGACTTCGAATGGCACATCGACGGCATCGCGGGTGGTGCCAGGAATTGGACTGACGATCACGCGCTCGGAATTGGTCAGCGCGTTTATGATCGAAGATTTACCGACATTGGGGCGGCCCACGATTGCCAGCTTTAAAGGTTTTGGAGCGCCTTGACCGGGCTCGGCGGTATTAGCTATGACGGAAGGTTCGGATTTGGGCAGGAGCTTTATAGCGGCATCCATTAAGGCCTCGATACCGTACCCGTGGATGGCGGTAAGGGGAAAGGTTTCGTCAAAGCCGAGTTGATTAAAATCGTCCGCGTCTGGCTCCGCCTTGGTTGTGTCCACTTTGTTTATGGCCACGAGCACTGGTTTGCCGCTTTTGCGAAGACGCTGCGCCACCTCCCGATCAAGGGGGACAACACCCTCCTGAACGTTGACGACCAGGATGATGACATGCGCGGCATCAATGGCGAGTTGCACCTGATCAAACGCGGCCTGAGTGATTACGTCCTGGGCTTTTTCGCCGCGCGTCAGGCCTATGCCGCCAGTATCCACGAGGGTAAATCCCTGGCCGTGCCATTCCGCTTCAGCGGTGACGCGGTCTCGAGTCACGCCAGGTTGATCATGGACAATGGCAATGCGCCGGCGAACGATTCGATTGAAAAGAGCCGATTTCCCAACGTTTGGCCGTCCGACAATAGCAATTAATCCCGACATAGTCGTCTCAGGATGAAGGTCGCATAGGCGTTGTGAAAGCGAAATGTAGAAACGTGAGTTCCACGATCAGACTTCTGGAGCGCGTTTTTATGGTGAGTTGCTGCTTATGCGAGGGCCAGCGGGCCTGCCTCGCAGAGAGCGGCTTTCCCAAAGGTTTCAATGCGATGACCAACGCCATGGGCCAAAGCCAGGTGCAGCCGGTTATGAGGCGTCTTCTTGAAATCAAGAGCGCGCCCCATCTTGAAGCCGAAGCCTCCGCCGACGAGCAGAAAAGGAATATTATCAAGGGTGTGCGAATTGCCTTTGCCAAGTTCGTTGGTCCAAACAATGAGCGTGTTATCGAGCAATGTGCCAGGCCCGCCCGGTTCCGGCGTATTCGCCAGCTTCTCTGTGAGATAGCGTAATTCACCGCAAAACCATTTATTGATTTTAATCAGCTTTTCCAGCGCATCGGTGTTCTTATCCGGCTCATGTGAAAGCGAGTGGTGCGGGTCTTTAATATCAAGCCAGTTCATACGCGCCTGGCCCACAGATTTCGTGTACTGCAGGGTCGCAACGCGTGCCATATCATTGACGAAGCCATTGACCAGGAGATCGATTTGCATACGGCTCAGACGCGGCACGTTTTCATTTTGATCAGCAATGCCCTCCGCAAAGGTCGGCGGCTGTACGCGAAGCTTCTGTTTGGCGGCATCGCTGATTTCCCTTTCCATCTGGCGCACCAGGCTCTCATGCTCTTCCAAAAGCCGTCGATCTTCCGCGCTGATCATTTTGCGCACTTTTTTTAAGTCATCCCGAACTTCAACGAGCACGCTTTGCAGGTTTTCTTTGTCGCGCAATTGCCCATAGAGTTTGTTGTACATCTGATAAGGATCAGAAATGGGAGCAATTGGCTTATTCGGTCCACCATAAGACATACGGGTCCATGGATCAGCGCGGTCGGTCACGCCGACGCCGAACTCGAGCGAGCCAAACCGGGTGCGAGTCTCTTCGCGGCTTTGAAAATAGTTTTTGATTTCCTGATCGATGGAGATGCCGCGGGCCCAACCGGCCGGCGTGTCGCTGCCGCCCTGGA
>DASWRJ010000279.1:0-3668 GCA_036403255.1 Verrucomicrobiia bacterium | reverse complement strand
CTCAGGGAGAGACCCGACACGCCACTCCACAGTGCGCCCATTAACCTCGGGCTGCAGCGTTTTAATCGCTTCATCGACAAGTGCCTTGATGTTGGCGGGTCGGCGGACTAATTCCTGCCGCCCTACGCGAGCCAGGTTAAGAAGATCATCCACCAACTGGCCCATGTTCTGCGTCGCGGCGCGAATCCGTTTCGCCCATTCGACGGCTTCCCCGGGCAAATTTGTGCCGAGCTCGTCCTGAAGCATTTGCGTGTAGCCATCCACATGGCGTAAAGGGGCGCGCAGATCATGCGCTACAGAATAAGTGAAGGCTTCCATTTCGCGGTTTGCAGCCGTTAATTCTGCGGTGCGGGCCTGGACTCGAATCTCTAGATCCGCATTTAAGTTCTTAATGCGTTCTTCAGCTCGTTTGCTTTCGGTGACATCCAGCGCGACGCCGGTTACGCGCACGGCCTTGCCACCGGGCCCGTTAAAGGGCTTTCCGCGCACGCTCATGTAGCGAGTTTCTCCTCCTGGTAAGAGAATCCGGCATTCCAGCGCGAATTCACGTTTCTCTTCAATCGCCCGCAGCGTAGAAGTGGAAACGTTTTCGCGCTCTGTAGGAACAATAAAGGAAAGGAACTGTTTGAAGGTGCCGTCGAACTCTCCTGGCTGCCGCCCAAACAATCTATATGTGAACTCATCCCAAGTGATCTTGCCCGTTTCCAGGTTCCAATCCCAAGTCCCTGTTTGAGAACCTTGCAGAGCGAGCCGCAGCCTCTCTTCTTTTTCGGTGAGTGCGCCAGTCCGTTCCTGGATTTGTGTCAGCATATGATTGAAAGCATCAGTCAAAACTCCAAGTTCATCCTGATCATGTTTCACGGCGCGGACCGTGTAATCTCGTTGTTCGGATATGATTCGGGCTGTTTGAACGAGTGAAGTAATCGGGCGTGAAATTCGCTTTTGCAGGAGACTGGAAAGTAAAAACGCGACCAGGCCCGAGCCCACGAGCACGAGCATGACTATCTCCGAATAGAGCCAAATGCGTCGGTAGAGCGGGGTTAAATCGCCTTTGAAGTAGAGCGTGCCACTGCGACTCCCTTTTTCGCTGACCTCCCGGACAATAGTAAAAAAAGGTCGCTCAAAAGTCATGCGATCCGGCCCTACACTGGATGGGAAAGAGTTTGAACTCACTGACGCAGGATAGTGCGCGTACAAATTTCCATTGGTTGTATAAAGGGCGGCCATTTTCACAAAATTAGTGCTGTAGCTGTTTAGCGTCGAGAGCACATCATTTGCGACTTTCGGATCATTGAATGCCAGGGCTGCTGTCGAATTATCAGCCACCACTTTGGCCAGACTGACAAAATTGGATTGCGCGGCTTTGGGGAGTGTAACCAATTCGTAAATAATGATCGACGCGCCGGCAAGCACGAGGGCACAAGTGGTCGTGAGCATGATCACTGAGATCAACTTGCGCCGAATGGAAGAGACTTGTGCCATACGCTATTTATCCATGACATCCGCCACTCGGAGCAGCTTTGAGCTGATTTTCAGCCCCGCGCTTTCCGCGGCGTGCAATCGAATTTTCAAACGTATTTTATTTTCCAGCAGGTGGAATTGAATGATGCCGCCTTGTTGAAGGAATGCATCGGTTTCACCTACAGTAAGGATACTCTGGCGGCGGAAATCCTCAAAAGCTTTCGTTGCATCTCGCGGCATTCGAAAACCGGCTCCGAAATAAATCATGTGGCAGGGCATCATTGACTTTAGCGAACTTAAACTTAGCACATTGATGGGATGTGAGCCTCCTTTAGTGTTTCTGGAGATTTCCTCCAAATACCCGCGCACACTGTCAGCACCAACGATAGCAATCGTAATTGGAGCATCCGCTTTCGCCAGCATGTTGGACGGCCATTCCACGAATTGCGTGAAATGATAAATATATGCGGCTTTGATCTGGTCCGCGCTGTAGCTTTCGGCCGCGCGAGCGCTAAGACTTAATCGTAGCAAACAAGCCAGAGTCAGGGAACACAACACCCGTACTTTCCGCCATCTGCAAATAGCGGAGCCCTCCGTGGCTTTATTGTTCTTTAGAAGTGCCATGTCACTTTCCCATAAACGCCGCTCTCGACCTGCGTAGGCTGTGTCTGCACTAAAGCGGACGGAGTAAATTCTGCGTGACGTCGGGAAAGTAGATTCTGGCCAACAATCGAAAATTCCAGGTCTTTATAAGGATTCCAGCCAAGCCGCAAGTCCAGCACGTAATACCTTGCAACCCCTATGCCCGGGAGGCTGTCCACATAGCGCAAAATGCCATCGAGTTGCAAATGCTGCGGCAGATCAAAAGACGAGCGCAGCGTGAATTGATGATGTGGGCTCCGGCCTTCGATATCTTTTTCAAACATAAACGGGTCCAGGCTGCCCGGCTTGCGACTGAGCTGTAACTGGAGCCATGTATATGCAGCCTGCAAGCGCCACCAATCGGCGACTTTATAAGTCGGTCCAAGCTCGATCCCGTAGCTTTCGCCCTTAAGTCCATTCCCTGCAACTAACCCGGATGCACTCGGCTCGATGGTCCGCAGATCGTCATACCTATTGTAAAATGCTGCGGTGTCGAAATAGAGATTCTTGTATTGAATGCGATGACCTAATTCATACGCGATTAGTTTCTCCGATTTGAAATTGGGATTACCAACTATGGTCGCAAATTGACCCGGGCCGATCGGCTGCTGGAACGAAATATCGCTTTCCACGCGCGAGGGAGTTCGGACTGCTCGTGAAATCGCCCCCCAGAGCGTCTGCCGTTCAGTTGGCATGTAGGTCAGGCGCACATTGGGCTGTATTTCAAAGCCCGTATAGTCGTTATGCTCGAATTTCGAACCAAGGGTAAGGATGAGCTTTTCGGGGACGAGCGTTATTGCATCCTGGACAAACGTGCTGAAGATTTGCGTGCGCCGTTTAGGCGGAAAAAGCTTTATGGCTAAATTGGTATCCACGTTATCCGCGTACAGACGATAGCCGAGGCCCCAGACAACATCGTTGCGTGTACCAGCCTGAAATCGGTGTTGCACGTCAACGTCGTAAGTGTCCCGTCCTTCTGTGAAAATCGGTGTCGTGAGATGGGTGCGATCGTAATACAACTGCAAGCGCAGGTCCGATCTTTCCGAGAATGTATGCGTCCACGTTCCAAGAATATGCCCACCGCGGCTGACATTTGAATTTGTGACGGCCACAGTCGTGGGTGGCATCGGCACGAAATAAATTTGATCCAGAATTCCGCCATAAGCCTCGCCTTCAACCGTAAACTTATTCGGGCTCGATGGTTCCCAATCGAGCCGAAAACCGCCCCGGCCCATCCACCATGCATCGTGAGCGTCTCCGCCGCTTGGTGTGGCAAACGTGTCGCGATTAAAATATTTCCCATAAACCCGGAAAAAAAGATTGCTCGTCAGAGTGCCTCCGTAACGGACGGAAGCAAAGCCGCGTTCCTCAGTGCCCGCGCCGCCGCTAAATAGCGCACCTTGAGTATCCCGCGCCGATTTAGTGATGATGTTAACGATGCCATTCATGGCATTGGCGCCCCAAAGCGTTGCCCCCGGGCCACGAATCACTTCAATCCGCTCGATATCCTCCAGCACCGTGTCCTGGTATTCCCAAAATACTCCCGAGAAGAGCGGTGTGTACAA
>DASWRJ010000278.1:0-9912 GCA_036403255.1 Verrucomicrobiia bacterium | reverse complement strand
ACCAAGAGCCCTTACGACGCCGAACTTCATGCCAAAAATCAAAAGAAGCACGGTTCATGGGTATTAACCTTGGCCAAGAAAACTTGCGCATAATTCTTATGAAAAAACCATTTACAAGACAGAGAACAACTTTGCACCCTTACAGAGTGTATATAATTACCCCTTCCTCTTAATCCTAATCTTAATCCTGTTCAGGGGTCGTTGACTTTGGTCCTTCTCCTCACCTCTCATCTTTCACCTTCCTGATCAAAGCTGGACAAAGCTAAACAAAGCTGGAAAAGCCTGCAAAAGTAACTTCCCAGTCTAGCTGGAGTCGGCTGAAGTAGGCTAAAAATGTTACTGATGTCCTGGCTCCCAGCCACCTTCAGGCTTTCCACGTGTATCTATTGGCGGTTCAACTCAGACATCCGCAATCCGAACACCCGGTCAGGCTGTTTCAGGCTAAAAGTTTGCACCTGACAACCTGAATCCTGAAAACTTGAAAACTCCGAGCTGAAATGGGCGCCTGCAGAAGGCGCAAGTCCGCAATCCGAAGTTGGAAGACTAAGATCGTTCTATCCCCGATGTCGGCGCTTCACCTTCAACTGGGCCAGCGAATGCGCCAGCGCCGCGCTGACCATGGCGGACTCTTCATCGTCGATCTTTTCGGCGAGTCGCGCTTCGGCCCGGCGGCGGGCTTCCTCGGCTTTGGCTTCGTCAATGTTCTCGGCCTTGATAGCCATATCGGTGAGCACCGCAACGCGCTGGCCCGTGATGTCCACGAAGCCTTCGCCCACGGCCAGGAAATATTGCTGGCCGCCCTTCATGACCGTGACTTCGCCAGCCACGATCTGCGTCATGAGCGGAACGTGATTCGGGTAGATGCCCATTTCACCTTCCACCCCCGGCAGCGTGACCATGTCCACGCTTTCGGAGTAGGTCACCGAATCGGGTGTGACGATTTCAAGTTTCAGCGTGGCCATGTTGTTTCCAGATTAATTGCCGGCAGTTGCAGCTTGTGCTCAAGCTTCGTGGATCTCGTCGATCGTGCCCTTCATGTAGAAGTTGTTCTCGGCGATGTCATCGTATTTGCCTTCCAGGATGTCCTTGAAGCCGCGCACGGTCTCGGCGACTGGCACCTGCTTGCCCTCGCGGCCGGTGAAGACCTGGGCCACGGTGAACGGCTGGCTCAGGAACTTCTGGATCTTGCGTGCGCGATAAACCGTCAGCTTGTCGTCGGGCGAAAGTTCGTCCATGCCCAGAATCGCGATGATGTCCTGGAGATCTTTGTAGCGTTGCAGCACTTTTTGCACGCCGCGTGCGACATTGTAATGCTCTTCGCCCACAATATCGGGAGCGAGCGCGCGCGAATTGGACGAGAGCGGATCCACCGCCGGGAAAATGCCCAGCTCGGCAATCGAACGCTCCAGCACGATCGTGGCGTCCAAATGCGCAAAAGTGGTGGCTGGCGCGGGATCGGTCAAATCGTCAGCAGGCACATAAACTGCCTGAAAGGATGTAATCGAGCCTTTCTTCGTGGAAGTGATGCGCTCCTGCAAATCGCCCATTTCAGCGGCGAGCGTTGGTTGGTAACCGACGGCGCTTGGAGTGCGGCCCAGCAACGCGGAGACTTCGGATCCGGCTTGCGAGAAACGGAAAATGTTGTCCACGAACAGGAGCACGTCCTGGTTATGTTCGTCCCGGAAATATTCGGTCACCGCCAGCGCCGAAAGCGCCACGCGCAAACGCGCGCCGGGTGGCTCATTCATCTGGCCATACACCAGACCGATCTTTGAGCCGGGCTTGATAATGGGGAGGCCGTTAGGCCCTTTTTTCGGATGGCCATGCTCATCTTCCTCGACCTTGATGACCTTGGCCTCGATCATTTCGTTGTAGAGATCGTTTCCTTCACGGGTTCGCTCGCCCACGCCGGCGAACATGGAAACACCGCCGTGCAATTTGGCGATATTATTGATCAGCTCCATGATGACCACCGTCTTGCCGACACCAGCGCCGCCGAACGCGCCGACTTTGCCGCCCTTTAAAAACGGGCAAATCAAATCAATGACCTTGATGCCGGTCGTAAGAACTTGCGGCGAAGTCGATTGATCCACCAGCGGCGGCGCGGCGCGATGAATCGGGTAGGTCTTGTCCGCTTTCACCGGCCCCTGCTCGTCTACCGCTTCACCGGTGACGTTGAAAACACGGCCCATGACGGCTTCGCCAACAGGCATGCAAATCGGCCCGCCCGTATCAAGCACTTCCTGGCCGCGCTTGAGCCCTTCCGTGGTGGACATGGCGACGGCGCGCACCCAGTTATCGCCCAGATGCTGCTGGGTCTCAAGGGTGAGTCTGGTGCGCGAGCCACCGGGCGGTGTGAAATCAATGGTGAGCGCGTTGAACAACCTGGGCAGTTGATCACCGAACTCGACGTCAACCACCGGGCCGATAATTTGAACAATTTTTCCTATATTCGTAGCCATAAAAATGAATTAGCCCATCGCCATGGCGGCGCTGGTGATTTCCAAAAGTTCCCGGGTGATATTAGCCTGGCGGAGTTTGTTATATTCCAGCGTCAGATCTTTGATGAGCTGCTTGGCGTTATCAGTCGCGTTTTTCATGGCGACCATCCGCGCGCTGTGCTCGGAAGCCTTCGCTTCGAGCAGGTATTGATAAATTTGAAAATTCAAGTAATGCGGCAAAAGACTGCCCAACACTGTGCTGGCGTCGGGTTCAAAGAGGTATTCGCGATGATCGGACGCGGCGGGCGCTTCGTTTTCCTGGCCCTTCAACGCGAAAGGTTTGATTTCGCTCAGCGGCAGCAAGGTCACGAGTTCAGGGCGCTGATTCAAAGTGCTAATGAAACGTGTGTAGAGCACTTCGACGCGATCGACTTTGCCTTCGAGAAACAGGTCCCGCGCGAAATGGGAAATCGCGCGCGCTTCACCGAAGAGCGGATTGTCTTTGTAAGTAAATTCAGCCACCAACTGGCGCTTCGTGCGGGCCACGAATTGCGCGGCTTTGCGGCCGGCCGTGACGTAAGCACTCGTCGCTTTGTCGAACTTTGCCGCTTCGCGGAGCAAGTTCGTATTCAGCGCGCCGCACAGGCCTTTGTCCGTGCTGATGACGATGACGCCGACTTTTTTCACTTCGCGCGCCTCGAGCAGCGGATGGCTGAAATCGCCCACGCCGGCGGAAACTTCGGCCAGCACGCTATTCATGAGCGCGGCATAGGGACGGCCCGAAAGCGCGGCTTGCTGCGCCTTGCGCATCTTGGCCGAAGCAACCATCTGCATCGCCTTGGTGATCTGGGCGGTGTTCTTGACCGACTTGATGCGGCGGCGTATGTCGCGTGTGCTGGGCATGATCAGCGATACGTTTGTTTGAACTCGGTCAGGGCTGCTTTGAATTCAACGGTCGAGGCATCGGTAAATGCCTTGTCACTGCGCAGTTTGCCGAGCAGGTCCGCTTTCCGGGTGGTCAGGAAATCGGTCAGCTTGGCCTGGAAGTCTTTGATTTTCTCCACCGGAACGTCATCGATGAAATTGTTCTGCATGGCCCAAAGCATCGCGCATTGGATCTCGACGGGAGCGGGATTGTACTGCAATTGCTTGAACAATTCGACGATGCGCTTGCCGCGCTCGAGTTGCGCCTGGGTTTTCGCATCGAGATCAGAGCCGAACTGCGCGAACGCAGCCAATTCTCGGAATTGCGCGAGGTCCAGCTTGATGCGGCCAGCGACTTGTTTCATGGCTTTGATTTGCGCAGCCGAGCCGACGCGCGAGACGGAGAGACCGACCGAGATGGCGGGCCGAATGCCCTGGTAGAAAAGGTCCGTTTCGAGGTAAATCTGCCCATCGGTAATCGAGATGACGTTCGTCGGGATGTAAGCCGAAACGTCACCCGCCTGCGTTTCGATAATTGGCAGCGCAGTCAGCGAGCCATTGCCGTATTTCTCAGTAACACGGGCCGAACGCTCGAGCAAACGGCTGTGGAGATAAAATACATCTCCAGGATATGCCTCGCGGCCCGAGGGACGCTTTAGAACGAGCGAAACCTGGCGGTAAGCAACGGCTTGCTTGGAGAGATCATCGAAAATGATAAGGGCATCCATGCCATTTTCCATAAACCACTCGCCCATCGCCGCGCCTGCGAATGGCGCGAGATATTGGTTGGCAGCGGAATCGGAAGCGGGAGCCACGACCACGATCGAGTAATCCATCGCACCTTCTTTCTCCAACGTGGCGATGACGCGCGCGATGCTGGACTGTTTCTGGCCGACAGCGACGTAAATATTATAGACCGGACGGAAACCAGGTTCCTTGGTCGTTTCGGCCAGGCGATTGATGCGGGCCTGGTTGATCATCGTGTCCACGCCGATGGTCGTTTTGCCGGTTGAACGGTCGCCGATGATTAATTCGCGCTGGCCACGACCAATCGGGATCATGGCGTCTATGGCCATAATGCCAGTCTGCAGCGGCTGGCTCACTGAACGGCGCTTAATGATGCCGGGAGCGATTTTTTCAACGGGATAAAATTCCGTGGAAGCGATCGGCCCTTTGCCGTCAACCGGCTGGCCCAGAGTATTGACGACACGGCCGAGCAAGGCTTTGCCAACAGGGACGGAGAGCAGTTTTCCCGTGGTGCGGACTTCCTGGCCTTCTTTGATGGGTGTGTAGTCGCCGAGAATGATGGCGCCGACTTCCGTTTCCTCAAGGTTCAGGGCGATGCCCGTGATGCCCTGCCCGAAGTCGAGCATCTCGTTGAGCATGGCATCGGTGAGCCCTTCGATTTTGGCCACACCATCCGAGATTTCGCGGACGGTGCCGACGTTTTGTTTCGCGGTGGTGGCTTTGACACCCGCGATTTGCGATTCAATTTCCTGAAGGATCGAACTCATAATTTTGCTTTTGCTTAAATACTTTCTTCGAGGGCCGCAAGCCGCGCCTGGATGCTGCCATCATAAACGTCGCTCCCCACCTTGATGCGCATGCCGCCGATCAGCGACGGATTCTGCGAAAAGGTGAGGTTCAGCCCGGGGCCATATTGGCGCGTCAGATTTTCGCGAATGCTGCTTTGCTGGGTCGCACTGAGCGGCTGCGGGCTTTCCACGCGGGCGGCGCGGCGCTCTAAATCCAGCTTAACCAATCTTTGAATATGCGTGAGAATGGAGATGTAGCCGCGCGGTTTGCGGGCGAACACTGCCTGCACAGCCTGCCGGACTCTATTTTCGTCCAGCAAATCATTCACCTTGCAGCTCTGAAAGAGCGCTTTGGCGTCGCGACGGGCGTGTTTGGTAATCTTCATTATTTAGTCAGGCGGCGAGTTGCCGATTCGTTTCTTCGACCAGGCGCTGTTGGTCCTCTGAAGTGAGGACTTTGCCGGAAACTTTCCCGGTGGTTGCGACAACGAGGCGGCCAATTTCGCGGCGCAACTCGGTGCGCATGCGCACCGTTTCGGCTTCCGCCGCCAGACGAGCTTTGGCAATAATTTCGTTGGCAGTAGCCACGGCTTTTTGTGATTCAGACTCGGTCACGCGGGCGGCCGATTGGCGCGCTTCTTCGATCAACTTATTTCCCTGCGCGTTGGCCTGATTAAGAATTTCCTGGGCTTTGGCCTGAGCGCTGGCGAGTTCCTGTTTGATGCGTTCGGCATTTTCCAAACCTTCGGCAATGCGCTGCCTGCGCTCTTCGAGAATTCCTAAAATGCGTCTGTAGGCAAATTTGTAGAGCAGACCGGCGACAATCAAAAAGCTGACGATTTGCGCGATTAGGTGCGGCATGTCCGCGCCGAATGTATCCGCGATCTCTTTGATCGGATTCCCGCCGGCAGCCGCAGCCAATATAATTAAATGTTGCATAGACAAATTCTAAAAAAGGAAACACAGGCGCGGAAACCAGTTCCGCGCCTGCTCAATTACTGACCTTTCGCGAGGTAAATCGCGAAGAACACAATACCTTCAGCGAAGGCCGTGCTCAGAATGGCTTGCACCAGAATCGGGGTCGCAGCGCCGGGATTGCGTCCCACCGCTTCCGAAGCCTTCATGCCGATGAAACCCACGCCGATGGCCGCGCCCAACGCCGCCAAGCCGATGTGAATATTGCCAGTCATCTCTGCCAATATAGGCATTAACATATATGTTTCCTTTCGTTGTTCTCAACGGCTCCCGCGATTGAACACGGTCAAACCGGTGAAATTATTAAATTCAATGGTGTGCCTTTGCGTGACTCTCGTCATGTTGCGTGATCAATAGCGTGAATACGGCTGTAAGCAACATGAACACCAGTGCCTGCACAAGCCCGACGATAATTTCCAGAAAGTAAAATGGTATCGGAATGAGCCAGGCAAGGCTCGGAACCAATTTAGCCATGGCTTCAAGCATGCTTTCGCCGGCGTAAACATTTCCATAAAGCCGGAAGCTAAGGGACACGGGCCGGAATAATATAGAGACAACTTCCAAAACCCCGACCAATGCAAAAACCACAATCATCAATATCTTCAACCACCCCGTGGTATGCCCTTTGGCTCCAAAAATGTGCATGAAGACACCGCCGATACCGTTGGCCTGAAGCGCCCAGATAATCCAGCAGGCAAAGAAAATGAGAGCCATGGCAAAAGTCATGTTCAGATCCGCATTCGCGCCACGAAAAAACGGTTCTGTGAGATGAAAATGCCCCTGCGCATCCTTTACACCCCAGCCGACGGTACCTACTCCTGGAATTAAACCCGCCCAGTTGCAGAAAAGGATGAAAATGAAAATCGTCGCAAAGAACCAAAAAGTCTTCTTCACTAATTCGTGGCCGATAATATTCTCCAAAAATTTGTGAAGCGATTCCACCATCCACTCCCAAAAGTTTTGTGCTCCTTCAGGAACCTGTTTGGGATTACGGGTGGCGACCTGAGCAAAAATGATGATGCCAAACGCAACAATCCAAGTGAGCAGCATTGAATTTGTAATCGGGAACTTCCCAATATGGCCGATCTCCACCGGCTTCAGCGGCACCCCACCCTCCTCTTCCACCACTTTTTCGACCTGCTGGAGCGGGTCTTGGACGGCGGTTTTGGGTTCTACTACACGGGCAGGCGTTTCCGCAGCCCTGATGAGCAGCGGCGAGCCGAGCAATAACGACACCGCCAGAATGAGATGGTAAATTCGCATCGAGTAAAAATTAAAATTCCTTCAGGCAGAGTGACAACTCCCAGCCCGAAGCACCGGCAAAATCCCGAAAGCGCGAGACAAGTTGCCTAATAGTGAAAAATTTCACAAGCGTTTTTTTTAATTATTTGATTATAAAGCCGAAGGCTCTTGTTCCAGTCTTTTTCCAGGGTTAAGTTGTCAGGATAGCTCGCTTCGCGCCACCGCTCCGGCACATGGCGTTCGGTCCTTCCGGGGCCTCAAATTCGAAAAAGAAATAGTTGCACCATCCACAGCGTAGTGCTAATCAAACCGCGCAGTCGTTCACCCGAGCTCATTTCCAGTGAGCCCTTGAGACCCAGCAGCTTCCATTGCCGAGATCTCTTAATTGCACGATGATGTTATAAGAAGATGCCGCACCCACAGCATATATTACTGGCGGAAGATGAAGACAATGACGTGTTTTTCATCAAGCGCGCTTTCCAAAAAGCCTTGGTGACCAATCCCATCCATCGCGTCCGGGACGGAGAAGAGGCGCAATGCTACCTCGCGGGAAAAGGCCCTTTTTCCGATCGCGAGAAATTTCCTCTGCCATTAATGTTGTTGCTGGATCTGAAGATGCCGAAGATCAGCGGTCTGGAAGTCATCTCATGGATTCGCCAGCAGCCAGGCTTGAAGGGACTCGTCGTAGCCGTATTAACGTTTGCCAAGGAAACGTCGGAAGTCGAAAAGGCGATGGCCGCAGGGGCAAACGGAGCGCTCGTCAAACCGGTCGATCTGCATGGGCTCCTTGAAATGATGTCGCAGGTGCGGCTTTGCTGGGAAATTAAACCTTGCGGCTCGTTGATTCCGGAGAACGACTCTTTGGAATTGTAGCATAAAGTCTTTGCTGGCACCTTCTGTTCAGCGTTCCTGAACCTTCCAGGAATGGCCTTTGCGTCAGATTCATCCAATATTGGTCCACGACCCGCGCCCGCTTCAAGAGCGCGTCAAAATCCATCGGCTTGACCAGATATAGATTCGCCCCAATTCTTAAGCGGGCCTCACATCTATTCATTTCGTGACGAAGTGAGAATTACCACCGGGAGGCAACGGATCGGCGGATTACCTCGAATCCAGCCAAGCGCCTCGAAGCCCCCGCGGCGCGGCATTTTCAAATCGAGTAGAAGCAATGTTGGAAACGGATAGAAAACTCGATTCACAAATGCGCCTGTGCCGCTCAGAAATTGCACTGGCTGCTCACCAGCAATGTCATTTGGATCATCGACTGGATACAAAAGGTTGAGTTCGGCGCATCCATGTTGAGACTTCAAACGCGCTGGCGCAGCAATAGCTGCCGCGATCAATTGCAATAAACGGTCGCCTTCTTACGGGTAATGTTGCCCATTGCCGCTGAAGAGCAATGATGTTTCGCTACGAGCAAACAATTCACCTAATTGAAACAGCAAAGTTCGATCTTCGATGGTGCGGATCGAACGCGGTTGGGGTAGTCACCCCATATGTTTTGGGGCGGCGAAGCCTCACGATGTCCCGCGTTCAACTGCGCCAAGAGGTTTCGGTGCTGGAAGCGGGGGTTTGAATGACTGTACCTCGGCTCTTCAGAACTTTCGGTTGGACTTACGGGCGGCTCTTCACAAAGCCGCCCTTTTTCTTTTCTCAGTTTCACGCATCGAACAAAAATCCTATTTGCAAACATCGGGACCTCATTAGGAAACCGGGGCTTTGTCCCAGCCACACTTTATTTTCTGCAGACCGGGGAGCATGGCGCTTGCCGAAGCGTAGCGGCTCAACGGCTGAATGGCGCAAGCTTTATATAGAATCTCCATGAATGCCGTCCAATCTGGCGATTCGGATTTTTCAAGCAGCGTGGTGGGCGGCTCGGGGAATTCGCGGCGGTCGCGGCCCATGGCGATTTCATACAGAAGTTTCCCCAGGCTATAGATATCCGCAGAGGGTGAACCGGGCCCTTCTGGCGCTATGTAACCTTCAGTGCCTAGAAACGAAACATCGTGGCTCTCGCTCCTAAACTCAGTAACCAACCCGATGTCCGCGAATTTGGGAGCACCATGCGCAAAGATGACATTCGACGGTTTGATATCGCGATGAATCAGAGAATACTTGTGCAGGTGCTCAAGGGCGGACGTGAGCGCGATGCCAATTTCCACACACTCGACTAAAGGTAATCGCCCCTGCTTAGTCACCATGCCAGAGAGAGTTTTGGGTGTGTAAGTGGCCGGGTCGAAACGCTGACCGCTGGTTTCATCATCCGCTACTTCCATGATGCAGAAGAAATAGCCTGCCTTGTCATTGCGCCCGACGTGCAGGATATGCACCCAACCAGGATGCAAACGCGAAATGGGCGTGAAATTTTGCAGGCCCTTGAACTCGCGCTCGTAAGGTCCGTCGCTGGCGAAGCGCGCACGATAGACAATTTTCACCGCGTGAAATTGTCCGAGAACGTCGCGCGCCAGCCAAACTTCTCCGTAAGCGCCACGGCCAACGCAGCGGAGCAGCGTGTGATCCGGAATTTCCGGAGTGCCGGAGACAAGAGGTTGCTCGGGAGTAACTTTGGTTACCGCGGAATGGAGCGTCACACCTAAAGGTGAAGCAATCTCCAACCCAGAAGCAGGAACAGGTTGAGCGATGGGCTTCATTTTTCTGCGGGCGTAAAATGAGAATGCATATGCGAGCGGAAGTTGAATGAACACAGGCACCAACCACGGCCACCAGACAAACATTTTCCATTGTAAACCGATAGAGATCACTGAAATCAAGAGAGCAGCAGTGATCAGCGCTAT
>DASWRJ010000277.1:0-4573 GCA_036403255.1 Verrucomicrobiia bacterium | reverse complement strand
CGCTGGACCTATTTGCTGTTCTGCTGGGGGGAGCAACGTCACTGCTGCCGATTTTCGCGAAAGACATTCTCAATTCGAACGCGTTCGGACTTGGGTTGCTGCAGGCAGCCCTGCCGGCGGGATCCTTTTTTTGCGCGCTGATTTTGGCGCATCGACCGCCGTTGCAGAGAGCAGGACGAGCGCTACTTTGGGCAGTGGCCGGATTTGGGTTGGCAACGATCGTGTTCGGCATTTCACAAAATTTTGCGCTGTCGTTTGCGATGTTATTTGCCTGTGGCGCCACGGACAATGTGAGTGTGGTGGTGCGCCACACGCTCGTGCAGCTTCTCACACCGGATGAAAAGCGCGGACGAGTATCAGCGGTGAACAGTCTTTTCATCGGGACATCGAATGAGCTCGGCGGCTTTGAATCGGGTCTGGTGGCGCATTGGTTTGGTCCAATTTTTTCGGTGGTGTCGGGTGGAATTGGAACTTTGCTGGTGGTGTTAGCAGTGGCGTGGCTGTGGCCAGAAATTCGGAAGTATGGACGGCTGGGCGGAACGATCTTGGAAAATTCTTGAAGAGCGAATATGCGGAAGCACCGGGATTCACGTTGACGTTGCGAGAGGTTCCTAACAATATGCCGCAGGGCGCGATAAGTGCTTCGGAGATTTTTCGAAGCGCAAATAAGTTTCATAAGAATGAACTTAGATAATCTTTATTCGGAATTGACGCTGAAGACAAATGCCAAGCTGGCTTTGATTGTCATGGATGGCCTTGGTGATCTCGCCAGTGGTGGCGCAGACTCGTGCACTCCGCTGGAGGCAGCCAACACGCCGAACCTGGATGAACTCACAAAGTTCGGGGCGCAGGGGCGCATGATCCCGGTGGCACCTGGAATCACTCCGGGAAGCGGGCCGGGGCATTTGGGATTATTTGGCTACGATCCGCTGGAGTTTCAAGTGGGCCGCGGGGTGATCGAGGCGCTTGGTTTGGGCGTGGAACTAAAACCCGGCGACGTTTGTGCCCGGGCGAATTTTGCGACCCTGGATGCCAAGGGAATCGTGACCGATCGCCGCGCGGGACGCATTTCCACGGAGATTTGTGAGCGACTTTGCGCGAAATTGGCGGCAAAGATCAAAAAAATTGGCAACACGCAAGTGATCATCAAGCCAGGGAAGGAGCACCGGTTTGTGATTGTTTTTCGCGGGAAAGGATTGGAAGGTCCGTTGACCGATGCGGATCCAAATCGCGAGGGTTTGCCGGTGCCACAAGCAAAAGCACGTGACGCTAAATCTGTTAAACAGAAAGCGACGGCAAAGCTGGTGGCTGAATTCTACAAAGCCGCGCTGCCGCTGCTGGCCAAAGAGAAACCGGCTAATGGATTTCTCATGCGCGGCATTGCGCATCAACCTGAGATTCCAAGTTTTGAAGAGCGTTACAAACTAAAGGCGGCCTGCCTGGCGGTTTATCCGATGTATAAAGGATTGGCGCAGTTAGTAGGCATGACCAAACTGGAAGGGGCCCAGACGATCCAGGCGCAATTCGAGCGTTATCTGGCGGAGTTTGATAAATACGATTTCTTCTTCATCCATTACAAATACACGGACAAGTACGGCGAAGATGGCAATTTTGATGCGAAAAAAACCGCCATTGAACAACTTGATCAGGCGCTGCCCATCCTGCTAAGAAAAAAGCCGGATGTGCTCGCCATCACGGGAGATCATTCGACGCCATGCGTGCTCAAAGGCCATTCGTGGCATCCGCAACCTGTGCTGCTTACCTCCGCGTACTCAGGATCGGATAAGCTGGATCGATTTACAGAGACTGGCGCCAACATGGGATCACTCGGAGTGTTTGAATCGAAATTTCTGCTTCGCCTGATGCAAGCGAACGCAAAGATGTTCGATAAGTTTGGAGCCTAAAAAATCGAGCGCGAAGCGGCTCAAGGTGAATTCGCAGACGAGTGAGCGCGCCAAGTTTGGTCCCGAGCGAGCGTAGTCTTTTAATTTTAAGGCTTGCGTTGTGAGCGTATCGAACTTAGGAAGAAGGGCATCACCGTTGTCACGAAAGATCAAAATGCAAGTTTGGCTTTAAAAAAATTTTAGAAATTTATAATATGAAGGGAGGTGACGCATCTATGGCGACAAAAAAAGCAAAGAAACCCGCAAAGAAATCCGGCAAGAAAAAATAACTAACTTCAAGACAGGGGCGGGAGACCGGAGACCGGCTTCCCGCCCTGGTTGAAGTTCAGGCCGCCAGTCAAATGGCCAAGCTTGTATTTGATATTGAAACAACGGCGCAGCCCGTCGAAACGTTCGATGAGGTGCAACAGGAGTATTTGTTTCGTGAGGCTGAAAAGTTCCCGCTCGAAAACGAGCGGGAAGCGAAACGACAGGAGATTCAGCGATTCTTCAGTTTGTGGCCCCTCACCGGCACCGTGGCTTGCATCGCCATGCTCAATGCGGAAAGCGCTCGAGGGCAGGTGCTGTTTCTGGCGGAAGAGTTTGAGGATGTGGCAGCCCCCGGCCCAGTGGAGTTTGTACCTTGCGTTGACGAAATGGAGCTGCTGACCGCGTTTTGGGATGTGGCCAGGCATTATGAAGGGATAATCACATTCAATGGGCGCGGCTTTGATGTGCCGTTTATCTATTTGCGTTCAGCGCTTTTGAATGTGCCGATCAGCCGCAAAGATTGGCTAGGCTACCGATATTCGACCGAACCCCACTGCGATTTAGCCGACCAATTTACGTTTTATGGCGCCGGAGGACGCGACGGCGCAACGCGCCGATTCAACTTAGACTTTTATTGTAAAGCGTTTGGGATTGATTCGCCCAAGGCCCAGGGTGTGACCGGGATGGATGTGACGCGATTGTTGCAGGAGGGTCGCAGCCGGGAAGTGGCCGAATATTGCCTGCGGGACGTGCAAGCCACGGTTTTACTCTACCAGATCTGGCGTGAACGCCTCGGCGGTATAAAATAGGAGTATGGCAAACGCTTTCGGCAAGGAACCAGATAAAGGCCCCGAGGGGCTGGAGCGGGTGCTTTTTTGTTTTGCGGTCGAGCAGGAGGCTAAATTCTTTTCCCAACCGGGAATGGAAATTCTGATCACAGGCATCGGACGGGAAAATGCGGAGCGAAAACTGCACGGTGCGCTTAAGAATGGCGGGTACCAGTTAGTCTTAAGCTGTGGTTTTGCCGGCGGGCTAAACCCATATTTATCCACGGGCATGGTGGTATTCGCCAGTGACGAAGACGCTGGTTTGACGCCCCTGCTGCTGGCAGCCGGGGCCTGCCCGGTGAAATTCCATTGCACCACTCGCGTTGCGACCAGTATCGCAGAAAAAAAATGGCTTTGGGAAGAGACTGGGGCCGATGCGGTTGAGATGGAGTCTCAAATTATCCGGGCCATTTGCAAAGCACATGGAATTCCCAGTGCGACCATTCGGGTGATTTCAGACGCGGCGCATGAAAACTTGCCTTTGGATTTTAATGCCTTAATGAGCGCGGATCAAAAGCTCAATTACGGCAAACTTATTTTAGCACTACTGACTTCACCTGGAAAAATTCCAGCACTCTTGCGTTTGCAACGGCAAACGCAATTGGCTGCGCGAAATCTGGCGAACGTGCTCAGCAAGGTCATTCCTTGCTGACTTGCGCTTGTGGAGTGATTTTGTTCGGTTCGGGAGCCGCAGGCCTGGCTTTTTCACTGTAACCGACGAGGGCTGCGCCAACCACGATCAGCACGACTCCGCTCCAGCGCAGTGAAGTGACCTGTTCGCCGCGAATGTATTTGGCGGAAAAAGTAGTGAGCACGAACCCCAGGCTCGTCAGCGGCCAAATGAGGCTGACATCCCAATTTTTCAGCAAGTAAAGAAGAGTGCCGAAGAAAATCGCTTCGAACAATACGCCCAGCAAAATGTAACGATTCGTTGCTCCGTTGCCGATCAGGCGGAGGACCTCGGATGCGCTAATATGTGCGGGCTCGCCGATTTGTTTGAGGCCTTCGCTGAGCCAGACGACACCTATGGATTCAAAGACAAGGGCGCCGAGTAAGATGAATACAAGTTTGGCCATAAATTATAGGTCCCGATAGCGAATCAAAGAGATACCAAGATGCTTGATCATGCTCAATACCCGGGGGCTGATCAGCGCTTCAAATTCGTTCTTATATTGATCCAGCGAGGGATGCGAGTAAACCTCGCTTTCACCCGGGCCAAGCCGAGGCAACAACTTTAGCAGGTATTCTTCATCGACTCGCTCGTTCTGCAAGAGACCAAACACAACTTTGGTGTGTTTAATCGCGCGCTTTTCAAATTGTGACAGAGACAACGCGGAAAGGATTTGATACGTGACGGCGTGAATGAACCGATAGAACCAATGGCCGGAAGCAAGGCGGGCATTCAACCAAAACCGATCACGAGTCCAGCGCAGATGTGTGACGCCCCATTCTTTTGCATGCTCCATCAGAATGCTAAAAACCACTGGATGCAAATGCAAATGGAGATGACCATTAACATGATCGAGCGGCAAGCCAGTGGATTTAAACACGCGAAATTGCTCCGCGATTTCCGCGGTCAATTGGCGACGCAGG
>DASWRJ010000276.1:0-2988 GCA_036403255.1 Verrucomicrobiia bacterium | reverse complement strand
ACCCGGCCACAACCATGGGGCCGGTAGTGAGCGAGAAGCAGCGCCAGCGAGTGCTGGGCTATCTGGCCAAGGGAGAAGCGCAAGGCGCCAAGTTCCTGCTCAAGGGTGGCCCAGCAAATGTGAAAGGACACGAAGGCGGTTACTATGTGAAGCCGGCGCTGTTGACGGGACCGGCGGAAAACCTCTGCGCGCGCGAAGAAATTTTTGGGCCAGTTGCGTATGTGATTCCATTCACCGAGGAAGAGCAGGCCATCGAGCTAGTAAATCGATCCACTTACGGCCTGGCAAACAGCGTTTGGAGCAAGGACCTTGAACGGGCCAATCGCGTGGCTGAGAGCATGGTGGCAGGCAATAGCTGGATCAATGCGCACAATGTTTTTGCGCATGGCGTGCCATACGCGGGCTGCAACTTGAGCGGCATGGGCGGCGGCGTGCTTGGGCCTGAGACGTTGCTCGACTATTTGCGTCCGCAATCAATTGTCCGGCCGCTTGGCTGAGGCCTGTTTCTCAACAGACTGGGCGGCGTCAGTCTTAAGTTCAGCGAGATCCGCAAATGGAATTTCCAATGCGGGAATGATCGAGCTTTCCACCAGCAAATTTGTGCCCTGGATTCGAACGGAGTCGGCTTTGATCTGGGATCCTTTAGTCGTGCGGACTTGAAACTTTGCAGGAGCAGGGCTAGGGGAGCACTCATGCAGGCAAATCGCGAGGACCTTTCCGCGCTCGAACTCCTTTTTGCCGAAGAGTATAGAACCAACATTGACGTATTTTGGATCGAGCCAATTGAGGTCGCCGCCTAGAAAATCACGATTAGCCAGCAGGATTCCCTGGCGATTGGTGCAGATTTTTTGGTCCAATTCATTTTCCACAGGCTGCAACAATATCCTGGATACGTTCACCATGGAAATTGGGCGTGCCGAACCTTTTACGCGAATGGCTGTGCTATCCGCAGTTTCAATGGGCTGGGCCAGAATCGAGCCATCCACCAGGACCAATCCGGCTGGTTTCTTTGGTGTGGCAGGCGGAAGCGGCGGCGCTTTTGCAGGAACGAGTTGTTGCGTAGGAACGACACACCGTGAAATCGACGGACTGCTCCAAAAGAGGCGCACCATGCCCTGGGCCGGGACATCGGAGATTTCGAGGCGAAATTCATAAGATTCCTCCGCCTTAAGATCAATGGGGGTGGTGGTGAGTTCATCCGTTTTATCGCGCCGGGTATCAATGAGCAAGTAATCATTCAACCAGAGGCGGGCGGGCTGTTCCGTTGACAGTTCAAAGACATACGGCTCGGATGATTCAGGGACGAGCTTGCCTTCCCAACGGATGCTAAATGGCGGGCTGTCCCAGCCTGGAATGGGCGCGTTGTCATCCCAATCAAAATCGATATTCGCATCAATTCTGGTTTTCAATTCACCTTTCAAATCGCCCGAGTGAAAATACATGCCAAGGATTCCATTGGTCTGCGAATTGGCGTCTGACTCGGGAATGGGGGCCGTATATAGCGCCTCGGAGGGGACAAGCGCACGAGCAATGGAAGGGCTGCTCCAGAACAATTTAGCGCTGGCGGACCAATTTTTTTCATAAAACTCGAGCCTGAAGGGATGGCGTTTGCCGGCTTCGAGTCGGATTTTTCCGCTACTCTCGGTAGCGGCTGGATCTACTTCTCCGTCAATGACGAGCTGATGGTCGAGCCAAAGCTTGAGTCGGTCATTTCCCTGGACAAAAAATGTGTACTCTTCCGAGAGCGGCGCATCCAATTCACCTTCCCAGCGAACGCTGAACGACTCGCCGGCATTCATGGCGAAGGGCGGCTTTTCCTGCCAATCGAAATCGATTGCCGGATCGATTCTGACTACCTTGGCGCCGTTTAACTCTTTGCCAGTATAATAAGTGGCAGTCACTCCATGCACTTTGCTGGTGTCAGTCGCGTTGGTTTCACCACTGTTTGTGAGTTGCAAACGGAGGAGATCGTGGAGTGGAACGCAGGTCAGTTTGCCGTCGGGGTTTTGGATCCTAAATTGATTATGATCGGCATCTATGGTGCCCCGGTACTCCTGCCCAGAACTGGTAACTAGTGTCCCCTCCCCCGCCCAACTCGTGGCGGCCAATGAAAGCAACAGGCCAAAAAATAATCTCCTCATGGCTCGACAACACCCCCTGGTGAGGCATTGAAGCAGCTTAGTTCAGACCGGCAGCCTCAGCAAACGAGGTTTTATCGGTATGCCGTTTGAGTTGAATAACTAATGAAGATGGCAGTGTTTGCTGGCTGAAAGCGGAGTCGAGCAGGGTTATTCCCCCGGGGGAAACCCGAATATTGGAAACGAACAATCGGGTTTGGTCACTCAATTGAAGTTCGTAATTCCAAGTCTCGGGTCTGCCATCACGCAAGGCCACAACCAGAACTTCACGTTTAAAGTCATAGGTGCGGCGTCCGAACAACACGGAACTGAATTCGACTTTGTTAGTATCCAGGGAGCGAAACTCGCCCTCGACGAAATCGCCGTTGACGAGCAGCACACCGGAACGGCCTGGCTTAATTTTGGATGCGAGCGAAACTGAGAGGGGCTGACAAATAATTCGCGCGACCTGCACAGCAGAGAATGGAATCTTTCCCAATTCGCCAGCGACTTTTACTTGTGTTTCACTGGCGCGAAGTATTGTGCTTGCCACAAAGCCACCGTCACGCAGAACGAGGCCAGGAGGAATTTTAAAATGACGATCGAGAGCACTCGGATTGAGACGCGCAGGCATCACCGGAAAAAGGTGATCTTCAGGAACCAGCGCACGGGGGGTGGATGGGCTGCTCCATTCGACCCTGGCCGAGGCCCCGCCCGAACTGTTGCGAAGTTCGAGTTCGATTTCATTTTTATCGCCCGCAATCAAAGGCACAGACTTTTCCAGATTCACCGGGCCGTTCTCGTTCCAATTATCCACGAGCAGCGCGCCATTAATAGCGAAGCGCACGCCTTCATCCGCCGAAATATGAAA
>DASWRJ010000275.1:0-8763 GCA_036403255.1 Verrucomicrobiia bacterium | reverse complement strand
TTTCGTAGTCCTCGCCGCTGTGGTTGGTGACGCGCACCTGGCCGGAAAGGTTCATGAGCTTTTCGTCTTTGGCGGCTTCGGCCAAATATTCGGCGCTCCAACTAATGCCGCTGGTGAAGTAGCGAATCTCGACTGTGACATCGCCGGCAAATTCGCTGTTGATGCGCCATTCAAGGGTGTTCGTCACGCGAGGAGGAAAGGAGACATCGAGCACTTCGGCTTCAGCGGCATGAGTAAGGGCCCTGAATTCGACGGAGGTCGGATCGATGAGGGTATTGGCCCAGGAGAATTCGAGTTTGTTCAGGCCTTTGCGAAATGTCAGGTGGCGAGTCTCTTTGACCAAAGTCAGATCGACAGAGTTGTAGATGGTAAGCTGGACGGAGTCGCGGTCGGGCAAAGTAACAACATTGATGCGGGCGTGGAGGGAGGAAAAAGGCAACGAAAGTGCCATCAGCAGGATTCGAAAATTTCGCATGCTCGACACGGTATTTAGACGGGACTGCAGGAGGTATGCTCCGGGAAAAGTGAGTTTCTTACAAAGTTTAATCCACGGGACGCGAAAGCACGAAGGCAGAGCGCCACACTGCTGCAATCCAGGCATCAGAGGAAGATTACGAATATGATTAAGGAACAGGAGCAAATACCATCGAAGCGATGCGCGATTTTTAGATATTTGTAGTCGACTCGGGAATCATTCGATCAAGGGCAGGTTGCTTGACTGCGAAAGCCCAGCCGGTAAACTGCCGCGTGCGTTCAACGACCCGACATGCGGTTTTGAGACATTCGCGGCAGACGATGCGCGTGATGGTTAGTCATTTTCGCACGCTACGATTGTCTCTGTATCAGCTTGTTTGATTCCTTTGCATGAAGAAGCCCTCATTGTTAGTGATTTTTCTCACCGTTTTCATTGACCTGATCGGATTCGGGATTGTGCTGCCGTTGCTGCCGATTTACGCGAATCGATTCGGGCAGGGCTTCGACGCCACGACGCTGGGAATAATTGTCGGCGCGCTGATGGCTTCGTTTTCAGCCATGCAATTTCTTTTTGCCGCGTGGTGGGGACGTCTTTCAGATCGCATCGGGCGCCGGCCCGTGCTCCTTGTGAGCACGGCGGGAGCGGCAATGTCCTATGCAGTATTTGCACTGGGTTCGGGTCTCACGGGCACCACGGCGCTGGCCGTGCTTTTTGCGTCACGCATTGTCGCGGGCATTTGCGGAGCCAATATTACCGTGGCGCAGGCTTACATAGCGGACATCACGCCGCCGGAAAGCAGGTCCAAGCGCATGGGATTGGTAGGGATGGCTTTCGGGTTGGGATTTACCTTTGGTCCGTACATTGGTTCAAAAAGTTTCGAGTATTTTGGAATTACCGGACCAGGCTGGGTAGCAGCAAGCTTATGCGCACTTAATTTTATTCTGGCTGTAGTGATTCTGCCTGAGAGCCTTAAACCGAGTTCGGAGCATGTGGCGCAGCGCCCCCGATTTAGCCAATGGTCACACACCTTAAGCCAGCCAAAAGTCGGTTTGCTAATCATGATCTTTTTCATTGCGACTTTCTGCTTCACCTGTTTCGAAACCACGCTGGGCCTGCTAGTCGGAAAGAACTTTCACTTGGATATCCGAAAAGGGGAGGATGCGAACACGATAGGGAAGCTGTTTATGTATTGTGGAATTATGGGAGCACTCGTACAGGGCGGCGCAGTGGGCCGGATGGTAAAGAAAATGGGTGAGCCAAAGTTAATCGCATTTAGCTTGTTCCTGGTGGCGATCAGCCTGGCCCCTCTTCCCTTTATCCATGGCAACATGTCCTTTTCCTGGAAGGGACTGTTTCAGCAAGGCAGCGGACCCTGGTGGACATTGTTTTTCTTCCTTGGCCTTCTCGCGATCGGCTCCGGATTAACACGGCCGCCAGTATTTGGTTTGATTTCCATTTTGACGCCGGCCCATGAACAAGGCGCGACTTTGGGAGTAGCACAAGGGGTCGGAAGTTTGGCGCGGATAATCGGTCCAATTTTTGCATCCACGCTTTTTTATCAATCTGCCTCTATCCCTTACTTAATCTGTGGTGGAGTGGCGCTTTTTGCCGCTTTGTGGGCATGGCTCACGCTGGGAAAAACCACAGAACTGCCTGCCGCAGGCGGACTTGCCCCCACTGAGTCAGGAAAAATACCTTAACTTTGGTCACAAAGTGCCGATGTCCAAAGTGAGAACTTATTGAGCCGGGCAGAGCTTCGGTTCAACCGCATCATGCGATTGCAATTGCACAAACGGCACCTGGTGTTGCTACCCGGATTCGACGGGACAGGCAACCTGTTTGCGCCGTTTATTGCAGCAGCCGATGGAAAATTCGAAATCTCGATCGCGCATTACCCCAAAAACAAGCACCTGGTTTATCGCCAATTATTTCCGTGCATTCGCGAAGTGCTTCCCTGGGGTGAACCGTACACGCTGGTGGCCGAATCGTTTGCAGGACCTTTGGCGCTGCTCTTTGCCGAGGAACAGCCGCAGGATATACAAGCTATCGTGCTCTGCTCGACCTTTTTCGGCAACCCGCTGCCGCCGCCGAGTTTCTGGGAGAAGATAAAGAAGAAGGACATATTCAAAGCACCCTTTTCCGAGCATCTCTTGAAAAAGAATTTCGTTGGACAGGATTGTCCGCCAGCGCTGTTGGATGCGGTGAAGCAGAGTTTTGATTCAGTAGAACCGGAAGTCCTCGACCAACGCTTCCAGATGGCGCTGCAAACGGACACACGCCAAAAACTGATGACCACCCGCAAACCGGTGCTTTATATCGGCGCCATGCAGGATGGCTTTTTGGGGGATCGCGCCCAAAAAGTCGTGTCATTATTGGAGCCGAAAGTGGAAATCGTTTCGGTCGAAGGCCCGCATATGCTCCTGCAACGCAAGCCTCGCGAGGCCCTGGCCTATATCGATGCATTTCTGGCCGAGAAACTGGTGCAGAAGGCCGCATAAGAGATAAACTCTGCTCCTTTGCCAGGTTTTGGCGGGGCACCCTTCGAAAATTCTTCTTCTAACCGTGGCCGGGCGCTGATTAGGCTTGAGCAAAGCCTATGAAAGCCAAGATCACCCGACGCCATTTTCTGAAAACAACCGCAATCTCCCCTGCCGCCATTGCCGCAGTTAATCTGCTGCGGCCAGCCTCGGCTGCGGCGGCCAATACGATTCAACGCACGGGCAAGCCCCGATTTCCAATCAGCCTCGCGGCCTATTCCTTTCGCGATTACTTCAACAGCAAGGATGCCGCGAAGAAGATCAGCATGTTTGACTTCATCGATTATTGCGCCAACCAGGGTTGCCAAGGCGCGGAGCTGACGAGTTATTATTTTCCGGCCAAGGTGGAGCAGGATTTTTTGATTCAAGTGAAGCGGCATGCATTCCTGCGCGGCATCGATATAAGCGGCTCAGCCGTGGGAAACAATTTCGCGCTGCCCAAAGGAGAAAAGCGCGACCAGCAGATCGCGATGGTGAAGCAGTGGATTGATTATTCGGCAATCATGGGCGCGCCGCACATCCGGGTTTTTGCTGGTTCACAAGGGACGATGGACGCCAACCAGGCGAAAAAACTTTGCATCAGCGGGCTGGAGGAATGCTGCGAATATGCGGGAACAAAAGGGATTTTTTTAGGACTGGAAAATCACCACGGAGTTGTAACCGAACCCGATGAAATGGTGGAGATTATCCGCGCCGTAAAAAGTCCTTGGTTTGGAGTTAATCTGGATACAGGAAATTTTCAAACGGACGATCCGTATGCGGACCTCGCAAAGATCGCGCCCTGGGCTGTGAATGTGCAGATCAAAGTGGAAGTGAAACGGCGCGGAGCGAGCAAAGCGGAACCGAGTGACTATCACAAGATTGCGAAGTTGTTGAGGGAGGTGAATTATCAGGGCTACATCGCATTGGAATACGAAGCGAAAGAGGATCCATACAAAGCTATTCCCGGAGCGTTGCTGCAAATCAAAGCGGCGCTGCAAGGATGAGGAAACTGTGAATTAGGAATTCCTGAGCCTTAAAGCCAGAGACATAAACATGACAGTGAAAAAATCTTCAATGCCCCTGGCGCATCTCATTCTTATTTCGGTTGCTTATCTCGGCTACGTGTCGGCACAGGCACCGATAAAAGGGGCTGAACCGCAAGTATCCGCTGACGCCCTGCCAAGGACTGCGCCCGTGGACGTAAAAGACGTTTTGAATACATTCCAGGTCAAGCCCGGGTTCCATTTGGAAGTCGCGGCGGCCGAACCGCTGGTCGTCGATCCCATCGCGATGTGCTTTGACGAGAATGGGCGGATGTTTGTAATTGAGATGCGCGATTACTCGGAGCGCCGCGACGAAAAGCTCGGGCGCATCCGCTTGCTGGAAGACACAGATGGCGACGGCGCGTATGATAAGAGCACGATTTTCGCCGAGGGGCTTCCCTGGCCGACAGCGCTGTTTTGGTATGACGGCGGCCTGTTCGTCGGCTGCACTCCGGACATTCTTTATCTGAAGGACACGGATGGCGACGGAAAAGCGGATGAGCGCAAAGTAGTTTATACCGGATTTGCTTCGGGAATGGCGAAACTCAATGTGCAAGGATTGCTGAATAATCTAACGTGGGGTCTGGACAATCGGATACACGGGGCCACCGGCTTGAACGGGGGCAGAATTACTTCGCCGCATTTTTCCGGCAAGACAGTGGAGTTACGCGGGAAAGATTTCAGTTTTGATCCACGTAATTTGGCGGATTTCGGCCCTGAAACCGGAGGAGGACAGCACGGCTTGAGCTTCGATAATAAAGGTCGCAAATTCATTTGCCATAACAGCGATCACATTCGGCTGGTGATGTATGACGATCGTTATGGCAGCCGTAATCCATTTTATACAATGCCCGCACCGGTCGCGAGCATCGCGGTGGATGGGCCTGCCGCCGAAGTTTACCGGATAAGCCCCGATGAACCATGGCGTGTGCTGCGGACAAAATGGCGAGTGAGTGGTCAAGTCTCTGGGCCGATTGAGGGTGGAGGAAGGGCGTCAGGTTATTTCACATCGGCCGCTGGGATCACGATTTATCGAGGCGATGCTTTTCCCAGTGAATATCTGGGAGACGCATTCATTGCGGATGTGGGAAGCAACTTAATCCATCGCAAAAAGGTGCGACCGGATGGAGTTGGTTTCAAAGCTGAGCGAGCGGCTGGTGAAGAGAATGTCGAGTTCATTGCGTCCAGGGACCTCTGGTTTCGCCCTGTGCAATTTGCGAATGCGCCGGATGGCACTTTGTATGTGGCTGATATGTATCGAGAGGTGATCGAGCATCCGTGGTCGATTCCTGAATCGATCAAAAAGCATTTGGACCTGAACAGCGGAAACGATCGCGGTCGCATTTACCGAATTGCGCCGAATGGCTTTAAGCCGCGCAAAGCGCCGCAACTGGGACAGGCTTCGGCCAAAGAATTGGCCGGCTTGCTGTCGCATGCAAATGGATGGCACCGCGATACCGCCTCGCGGCTGATTTATCAGCGGCAGACGAAGGAGATTACGCCAGAGTTGGAACAAATAGCGCGCCATGGCAAGTCAAGTCTTGGTCGATTGCATGCGCTGTATGCTTTGGATGGATTAGCTGCCTTGGAAACCAAACTCCTCGGGATTGCGCTGCGTGATCAAGATTCAGCCGTTCGTGAGCATGCTATCAAGTTATGCGAAAAAACTTTTGCGAAATGGAACGCGAAACAACAGGAAGAATTATGGTCAAACCTGAGCAGATTGACGGGAGATTCAGCGCCGCGCGTTCGCTTCCAGCTTGCGCTCACGGCCGGCGAGTTGAACCGCCCAAATAAAATTTCAGTGCTCGCGCGCCTCCTCAGGAATGATGCTGAAGACAATTGGATTCAAGCGGCGGTCTTGAATTCGCTTTCAACTGTTGCAGCCGAAATGTTGACGCAACTTGCCTCAGACTCTTCACTCATGGGCAGCAGGAGCGGGCAAAAAGTCCTGGGCCAGCTCGCCTTTCAAGTGGGCGCTGCCAATCGGAAGGATGAACTTTCGCAAGTCAGCGCATTTTTAAAGCGCGACATGCAGCCGGGTTGTGTCTTCCTGGTCGCTCGCTCGCTCGCCGATGGCCTTCAGCGCTCGAAAGCAACATTGGATTCCATTTTGGATCCGAAGCCCATCTTCAGCAAAGCCAAAAAGCTCGCAAGCGATCCTGCAACGGAAGAAACCACACGCGTCGAAGCAGTGCAATTGCTTGGCTACATGCCCTTCATGGAGGCGGAGCCAAAAATATTGCCGCTCATTTCCGTTCAGCAGCCACAGGCGGTTCAACTCGCCGCGGTTCAGTCGCTGCGCAAATTTTCCGACGCGGCGGTCGGTCGGGATTTGATGACACAATGGGCCAGCCTCACACCGCGTGTTCGGAATGATGTCATGGCCGCACTGTTGGAAAGGCCCGAGCGGGTGCTGGCTTTGCTCGATGCACTTGCAAAAGGGCAGGTGTCGAAAAATGAACTCAGTTCCACTCAAGTGCAGTTCCTTCGGGCGCACAAAAATAATGAGGTTCGGGAAAAGGCGAGCCTTTTCCTTGGCCCCGCCGCTAAACCGGGGCGTCAGGCAGTAGTGGACGAGTTCCACCCTGCATTAAATCTAAATGGCGACCCGCAGCGCGGAAAGGCAATTTACGAGCAGCGTTGCGCTTCCTGTCATCGCGCCGGAACTCTCGGATTTGCTGTCGGGCCGGACCTGGTGACGGTGAAGACTACGGGAAAAGAAAAGCTGCTGATCAATATCCTCGATCCGAATCGGGAAGTCCCGGCAAATTACCTAACATATCTCTTGGAGACAAAAGGGGGCGAAAGTTTTCTCGGCATTTTGGCGCGCGAAACAGGCAACAGCGTGATTTTACGGCAGGCATTTGGCAAAGAAGAAACGATTGCGCGCGCAAGCATCAGCTCGATGAAAAACCAGGATGTTTCACTCATGCCCGAAGGCTTGGAAACTGGGCTGGAGTTGCAGGGAATGGCCGATTTGCTGGAGTTTATTGAGAAGCTATAGCCGCTCATCAACCGGGCGGCTACATCTTTCTGCCCACGCCAAACTGGTCCCCTGCCCTCACTGGCTGGCCTTCTTTAAAATCAATCTCCAGCAGCTTTTCGCTCTGCACATCAGCGCCAGTCTCGTCTTTGAGTTCGGCGATGATCTTGCGGGTGCGCACGTCAATCACGTCGCCGGTTGAAGGGTAAGCGAGTGTGCCATCAATGCTGAAAGTGATCCAGCCGGGCTGATCACGCAGCGCCACGCTGGTGAGCTGCTTCGGCGGCATTTGAGTCGCGTCGAAAATGTGCATGCTCTGATTGTGTCCGTCTGTCACCCAAATTTCCTTTTCATCCGGTGTGAGTCCGATGCCGTGGCTCGGGCAGCCGTGGCGTTTGATGTCGCCTTTCTTGAATCCCGCAACCTCGACACGATAAAGCTTCTGCCCGGTCTTGATATCGCCGATCTCGAAGCCAAGCAATTCGTTGATGCAAACAAAACAAAGCGTCTGGCTGCCATTGACTGTGAATGGCCGAATGGGCGCGGCGAAAGGGCCGACGCACCCGTTGCTGGTGTGGCTCGTAGTATCCGCAATCGTCAGCAACGGCGAGTGCAGCCCCGCAAGGTAAACATGTGAGCCATCCAGGCCATAGACGGTATTGTGCGCGCCGGATTTAGTGGTAATTCTGGCGATGATGTCGCCGTTATCACCGCTGATAACATACCAAAGCGGCCCCTCGAAGGACGGCAGGTAGATATATTTTCCGTCCGGCGAAATCGACATGCGATCGCAGCCGGCTGGGTACGGCTTTTCCCACAGAATTTTCTCCGTGACCAAATCGAGGCAGGTGACAGTGCGAGTGGTGCTGATGTAAATGCGTTTGGTGGCGGCACTGGCGCAAACGCCCTTTACGTTGAGCGGCTTGCCTTCGCTATCCAGGCCGGAAGTTTTGATGCGTTTTAAAAATTTGTGGCCATGATCCATGTCGAACACAACCAAGCCGTGGCCGCCGTATTCAAGATAATTGCGAATGCCAGGGACCGCGACATAGAGGAGATGGCGCTCTGAATTGTTCGCCGTAGCGGCAAGGGCAGAGTTGCTTGCACCCGGAAAATTAGTGAGCAGCAGTGCGAAAAGGCAAAATTGAAAGAAATGAGCAGGTTTCATGTGATCATTTCTTCAGACGGACGGGCCGCAGGCAAGTTTCAATTAATTTGGAGACAAGTTCCGCAGGCTTAGCAGTAGCGTTGCGGATCAAGCAGATCGAGATTCACGGTGGGCGGTTCGCCGGAAAGAATTTCGGCCATGAGTTTGCCGCTGATCGGGCCAAGGCTCAGGCCCATCATGGCGTGGCCGGTCGCCGCGGAGAGATTTTGGAATTTCCGGAATCGGCCGAGATACGGCAGACCATCCGGTGAGCACGGGCGAAAACCACGCCAGACCGGCAGGCTCTCGAAATCGCTGGTGTGAAACTCAGGGAAATAATTTGGAATCGACTTGAAGATGCCGCGCACGCGAGCGGGATTGATGGAATCATCCATGCCAGCAATTTCCATAGTGCCACCGAAGCGAAGGGCCGGGCCCATGGGAGTAACGGCGATTCGTGCTTCGACCAGAATGGAACAAATCTGAGGCAGTTGCCGTGGAGTGGGCAGCGTCAGGCTGTAGCCTTTGCCTGCTTGCATGGGGAGATTGAGACCGAGACTGCGCACGACTTCAGGCGACCAGGAACCGCCTGC
>DASWRJ010000274.1:0-4403 GCA_036403255.1 Verrucomicrobiia bacterium | reverse complement strand
TGAACCTCGAAACCTTCAACGTCTATTTTAATGTAATCTGGCCAAAGCTTTTGCCTGCCAGCGAAATCATCCAAAGAAGTCATGGGAACACGAACCGCTTTTGGAGCCGCCAGAAACTGAATGGAGGATGAAGTAACGATTGACATGCTCGACTCGGCAGAAACATTGATGGTGCATTCTCCTGAACCGGCGCCAACAGCCTCATTGAAAGGCAAAATTCGTTGCACTAATTCATTTGCATCAATGTTCTTTCTCAGGTGCTGAAACGTTTCCGGGTGTGGCTCGAAACAGAAAATTAATGAACCAGGCGACTCGGATGCAAAACGTAAGGCAAAAAATCCGCAGTTGGCGCCCGCATCGAACACGGTGCGTATGCTCTTATCTGTTTTGATGGCGGGAACATCGTAAATATTGTTTGCCAGGATTTCATGCAAGAACACCAACCCGCCGCGTCCCTTTGCGCTGACCAAAGCCTTAAAATCACGGAAAATGAGCGGATGTTCGCCCCAAAGATCCACTTTAAACAATCGATGAGCAACCCATGCAATAATATACCAAACTAATCTAGGCCAGTGTTGAGGTGCGGTTGCCTTGAATAGGCCAAGGAGGATAGATAGCTTTTTCACCGATTAATGACTATTGGAACTTTTGCACCAAACCATTTTAAATTCAGGTGCGATGAAGTCAATTTGAATTGCCCGTCCAATCTGATGCTAAACCCCGTCAACGGCTTTGGATTTCAAAATGAGCAATGGGCAAGCTGGCAGCCAGCTCAAGATAGGAAGGACCTGACTAAATTTTAATCGTTTGGGCAGCGTGAGTTCGGAAGCTAAGGAAATAAAAACGTTCAAGCTGCTGATACGGAAGCACGACTGGAAAGCTCATGCAAACAATGCACCAATCCTTTTGCCGATACCATCCCGTGTTACGTAGAACGGCCGTTTTTCAACTTCATACGCCAATTTGGGTGAAATGCCCAAAGCGGAATAAATGGTGGCGTGCAGGTCTTCAATAACCACGCGGTCTTGAACCGTTTTGAAGGGGCGCTCGTCAGCCGTTTGGCCATAAAGAAAGCCGTGCTTGATTCCGCCCCCGAACAGCAATATGCAACCTGCGTCGGTAAAATGCCGGTGCATCCCGTAGTTTTTCACATCTTCAATAGTGTCCGGCACGGGGACCTGGTCTTTGACTTTTCTGTCAGGTTTGCCTTCGACCAGCGAGTCACGGCTGAATTCGCTGGCCAGCACGATCAGTGTCCGATTGAGCAACCCGCGCTCTTCCAAATCCAACACCAATTGGGCTACAGGCGCGTCAATTGACTTCTTCATATTCTCAAGTTTCTCGTGCCCGTGCTCATGCGTGTCCCAATTTAAAAACGGAATGTATTCGGTGGTGACTTCGATATATCGCGCGCCCACTTCCGCCAAGCGCCTTGCCAGGAGACAACCCAGCCCAAATCGCCCGATGGCATTCCTTTCATAGGACCCATCGCGGCTTTGACCTGCTTTCGAGACCTTGCTGAAATCGGATATGCCTCCGGTGTATTTCGCCACGTTGGCCGCAGGCTCGAGCGCCAAATCGAAAGCCTTCGCTGCAGGTGAACTGAGCAGTCGATGCGCGTTGTCGAGCGAGCGCAATAAGGATTCTCGTTGATAATCGCTCCCATGCAGCATCACTGGATTCTCCGCCAGCAACCGGCGATAAAAGTTTTCGCGATTCTCAAACCGTTCAGGTGTCATTCCCCCCGGCGGTCGCACGCTGTTTGCGGCTTGTTCCGGAAATGCAACATTGAAAGGACCGTGTTCACTTCCCAAAAACCCCGCGGTCGTAAAGGCCTTCAGTTCCTCGCCCTCGCCCAAGTCAAGGCGCTGGCCAATATTGATGAAAGCCGGCACGGCTGGATTCAGCGGACCAAGCGTTCGCGCAATCGCTGCGCCAAGGTGCGGCGCAGCCACTGTTTGCGGCGGGGCGTAACCCGTGTGCCACTGATACTGATGCCGCGAATGCAAAATGAAGCCCAAGTCCCCAGCAGTGTAGGACCGAATTAATGCTCCACGATCCATTACCGCGCCAATCCGCTCCAAGCCTTGCGTTAGCTTGATATGGTCCACCTTCGTATCAATCTGCGGAAATGTGCTGAACATTTCGCCGGGTTTCATTCCCTTTTGGAACGGTGTGTATCGTTTGGGGTCAAAAGTTTCCGTTTGCGCCATCCCTCCAGCCATCCAGAGAACGATCACAGTATCTGCCGTGGCTTTGGGTCGCTCTTCCTCAGCGGAGTAGAGGGCTTTGGGATATGATGCGGCCAAAGCGCCGAGAGTTGCCGCGCTGGCCGTTTTCAAAAAATCGCGTCGTCTCATTACATTCATAAAGTCCACATTCCGCTCAATATATTAATTGGAACTCCGGCAACATCGCCATGGCCCAAACAAAATCTTCGACTCCTTCTCTTTTGACTGGTTTGCCAAGCAATTCATTCGCGAGCTTCAGCTCCCTGGGAGTCGGCTTGCGGCCGAGTCCGTTGACAAAGAGCTTGTTTATTAACGACTCGCTTGATGCCGATTTTTCCGCCAACAATCGATCCGCAGTCTTTTTGACCAGTTTTGAGAGCGTGTCCCCATTGGTCAGTTCCAGCGCTTGCAAGGTAGTGGACGCACTCATCCTGACCGTCAATACCTGCTCGCGATTTGGTCTGCCTAAAGCGGTCATGAGAGGATCGGCCGGCACCAGGCTCGACCTTACTTCATTGTGCTCCAGAGCCATCGAAAGTGAGGCCAGCAACGCAGGTTGCAAATCCCAAGGCGCCATGCCTGTGCCGCCAAGTTCGACCGAGTTCTTCCAATCCTTTGCCAGGTACTCAGGCTTTTCCCAGCCAGCCGCATTCCTCTTCGTGAACTTCCAAGTCGAATCGGTTCCGAAATCCATAACATTAGTTCCCGCGCGCAACCGCACATAAACGAACAGTCCGGCTGGATTGGCATCTTTATCCTGTGGCGGTTGGCCTTCACTCGGCGCTTTTAAATCTGGGGTGAAATTTTGGCCTAAAACAGCGAGGACATTCTCACCTTGGCGCAGTTTCGATCGAATCTCCGCGTAACCTGGTTTAGTGAAATCTTTGCCCGCAGTCACCTTGGCACCGTTGAGATAGAGTGTGAACGCGTTATCGCATGCAGCTACCAGGGAAGCCTGATCGGGGACGCGGTCGAGTTGGAATCGTTTCTGAAAATAGACCGATTCGGCCAGTGCTCGCTTGTCGGCATCAGCTTCGCTCCAAATCCATTTTGCCGAGTGCGGCAGCAAATCCTTTTCTTGTGCACTGGTAACGGGCGCCTCGACTTGTGCGGCTGCCGTGTCGAACCATACTCCGCTCAATCTGCCGAAAGCATCGCGAAATTGTTCAGCGCTTAAGCGCCGGACCGCTGGGCCCGTGAAGACAAAATCGGTGCGTGTCTGCTCATCAACGGCTACTGCTGGCAATTGATACGCTCGGGAAGTCAGTATGATTTGCATCGTGTGTTTCAAATCAAAGCCATGTTGCGCCAGGTCGTCCGCCAGCCAGTCAAGTAACTCGGGGCTCCACGCCAACTGCTCCATGTCATCCACCGGCTCGACCAGGCCATGACCGAGGAACTTCTGCCAAAGTCGATTCACAATCGTGCGGGTGAGCCGCCCATTTTCCCGCGAGCTCATGATGCGGGCCAGTTGTTTGCGTCGTTCCGCCTGGGGCGAGGTGGCTTGAATATCACCCAGCTCGGGAAAGAGAAACTTTACGCGCGCCTTTTTGCCAGTGGGCTTATCACATTGAAACATCTCCAGCGGACCATCTGCATAGACGCTGGCCAGCCCATACGCATCCGCCAAAGTCCAATCATTGATAAAACTATCGTGGCAACTCGCGCATTTCAGATTAATGCCCAGGAACACTTGTGAGATATTCTGCGCCGCCTGCATTTGAGGAGTTTGACTGGCGTTGACCACTCCGCGCCAAACTATCCCTTTGACAAAGCCTTCATTTTCTTCACGGGGATTGAGCAACTCGGCGACAAATTGATCGTATGGCATGTTAGTGGCCAATGCGGAATAAAGCCACTTGGTGATCTGCTTCCGTCCGCCATCAATATAACCGGTGCCACGGTAATCATTGCGCAGCAGATCATTCCAAAAACTGAGCCAATTGTCCGCGTATCGTTTATTGTCGGCCAGCAGATGCTGGACAAGTTTTGTGCGCTTATCTTTGCTCTTATCCGCCAGAAACCGGTCCAGATCTTCAGCAGTGGGTAACAATCCAACCACATCCAAATAAACGCGCCGGGCGAAGAAGCGGTCATCCACCGGCGCGCCAGCCTTCAAGTGATGAGATGAATAATAGGTTTGTAAAATGCGATCGACTGGATTTTCTCCGC
>DASWRJ010000273.1:0-2167 GCA_036403255.1 Verrucomicrobiia bacterium | reverse complement strand
ATTCGTAGTTTCTGCTGGGGTGTGGGATTTAGTTTAAGCACCAACTCATACGAATCGAGCGCATCCGAGATTTTCTTTTTGGCGAGATAGAGGTCCGCCAGCTTTTCTTTCATGACCGCGCTGGTCCGCGTGAGCGGAATGTTCTCGAGGTAGGAAATCCATTGGTCCAAATCAGGGTCGGGCTGCGCAAGGTTTAAATTTACCCAGCGCACTACCGACCAGGGCAAGAGCCAGCTTTTTCGTTCCTCCAATTCCTGGTGCAGTGCCTTGGGATTTTTGGCAAAAGGGCGATAAAGCGGATCACCAATCGCGATATTCTGCCAGGAGAGTGACGCCTGCGAGGCGTAAGCGGCCTCTCCAAAGCTGAAGCCCATCACCATAAATCGATGAAAGAAAACCGCGAGATCGGGCGTGAGCTGGAGAAACGGCTCATCCACGCTGCCCATTGTGCAAGTGGCCCCTTTGGCCAGGAGCGGTCCCACCCAACGCGCGTTGGCGCTGCGAATGGTTTGAGCGTTGAACGAATGCAAGTGATAGGCAAATGCTCCCGGCATAAATTCAACCTCGGGCAATGTAAACGGGCCAGAGACAGACTCATCATACCACCCGGCGTAAAACGCGATCTGGCTCATTGGATAGCCAGCCGGAAAGGTCGCCGCGTTGGTATCGATTTCGGTTTCGAAGCCCAGCGCGCGGGTCAAATTAGCGGCGCTTCGAATCCATTCATCGCCGAGGCCATACTCTCCATTTGTAATGCCGCGGGTATCAAAGTAGGCGCGTCCCCACAGCCCGTTGGTTTCCGCATCCATCGCTTTATCGACCAAACTCTTGGCAATGGCCGCGCTCGGGCCATCCAGGCGCGTGACCACGAGCACGTTAGCCGAGGGCTTTATAGAAGCGGCGTTCGTCACTGCGTAAATGGGATTTTGCAGCGGCCCGACCCAGGCAGGCTTTTGCTCAAGCGCCGGAAGGGTGGCTAGCTGGCTATCCACTGAAGCTTCATTTCGCCGCAGGGCAATGGCAAAACTATTGGCCGATTCCTCATTCAGAAGAGGATCGCGCAAAATGCGCGTTGGCACTCCAAAGCAAAGCACCGCGTAGCGGACACTGGCATCGACAACCTTGCGCGAATTACGCAAGCCAGCCGGAGCTTCTTTGGGAATCGGTCCAAACGTAAACCAGTGGTTCGAATCAAATTGGCGATACAGCGGGTCTTGCAACTTATCGATAAAATCCTGGCGGCTGATCGATTCGTCCGTTGGCAAATCGAACCCGAGGATTTGCGCGGGCGGCACTTGACGTTTTTCAGCGTAGTAATCTGCAACCTTTTTGGACTCAGGCAGACGCGAATTGTAAATCACCACCACTGATGCGCCGGTGTTCGCCGCGCCTGCGGCATCTGCCAAATAACCGCCCACCAGCAGCAGGCTGCAAAGCAGGACAATGTATTGGCGGGGAGTTCTCATCACGGCGTTAGTTCAAGCTATTTTGACGCGCAAGCCATCATAAGCAAAAGCGACCGCCGGTGGCAACTCCGCTTGCGCTTTGTCGTGATCGTATTCGTGAGTAAGATGCGTGAACCACGTCTCTCGCGCATTGATCCGGCGGGCGGTAGTCAATGCTTCATCAAGGCACATGTGGGTGAAATGCGGGGTATAGCGCAAAGCATCGAGCACCACCACTTCGACACCTCGCGTTTGCTCGATAATGGCCTCGGGAACTTCTTTGCAATCACTGAAATAGGCCAGGCGCTTGTTTCCGTTCTGGCTAAACAAATAACCGTTCGTAATGGTTTTTCCATGTGGGAGCGGGCAGGGAGTGATGTGCAGATCGCCCAGCGCAAATGGCCCTTCGATTAAGTGCGGTTCCGGCATGAAGTAACCTTTCGGCCAGGGCCCGGCGTGGAAGGCGTAATTATACACACGCTTGAGATCCTCCATTGTTGTTTCAGAGGCATAGACCGGCAGCGGCTTTCCTCCGCGCAGATCACAGACACGGCGGCAATCATCCAAGCCCATGATGTGGTCCGCATGCGAATGGGTGAAAATGACTGCATCTAAATACCCAAGGCGCTCGCGCAGCATCTGCGTGCGGAAATCAGGCGTCGTGTCAATCACCAGCTTGACCTGATCCGTCTCAATGTAAATGGAAGGTCGTGTGCGGTGAT